>CBFHPE010000032.1:11283-19599 GCA_965657515.1 Sulfurovum sp. | reverse complement strand
AGATCTTATAGATAGAAAAACAGCTAACAAAAAATAGGGAATTAAAATGGCGAAAAAACAGAAGAACGAAAAATTACCAAAAATAGGGATGCTTTATCTTGATCATGTATTGAGGTTTTTTGATAAATCAAACTTTAGAGGATGGCCAGATAAAATAGAAACAGTGATCTACCACTGGAAAAATGATAAAGATCGTTTTGTAAGAGAAGTAAAACGTAAAAAGATAGATATCCTTATAGGTAATATCCCTGCAACAGCATATGAGACATTTAGAGAGATCGCTAGAGAGTTACCTGATGTACAGTTCATACCTTCTATGGATACACAGTTCTCAAATAAGTCTAAAGAGAATGTGACACGTTTTGCATGGAAGTATGATATACCTATTCCTAAGACCTACATCTATTATGATAAAGATAAGGCAGATAACTTTATAGAAGATACGGAATACCCTAAGATCATTAAAAAGTCATATGGACCATCAAACTATGGTGGATACTTTGTACACAAGGTAGACTCAAAACAAGAGGCAAGAAATCTTTTAGCTCAGAAAAAGTACTCTCCAGCGTATTTCCAGGACTTTGTACCTATGGAAGCAGATGTAAGAGTCATGCTTATAGGACATAAGCCAGTGTGTGCATTCTGGAGACGCGCTCCTGAAGGTGAGTGGTTGACCAATACATCTCAGGGTGGTTCTATGGACTATATGGATGTACCTAAAGAGCTTCTTGACCTTGCTGTACAAGTTTCTAAAGCTGCCAATGCTGAATACTGGGCATGTGATGTAGCTGTAGGTGCTGACGGTAAGTATAGAATCCTGGAGTGTGCAACAGCATTTGCAGCATTCCCTTACATTAGAGACTGGATAGGTCAATACTTGATGCATAAATTCTCAAATGGTAGATTCCCACTTCCAAATATTCCTCTTTATAATTGGGAAGAACTTGGAAAAATGGATCCTTCTATACTTCGAACGCTTCGTTACATTACCTTTGGAAAGTATACACCTTCTTATGATGGTGCATACTTCCTTGATAAAAAAGCAAGAGAAACAGAAGATGGAGAACTTTATCTTCACGAACTTGATGCATTGTATCCGATGATAGTGACAAATGACAGAACAGAAGAAGAGTGGCCAAGTGAGAAATGGAACTTTCAGGACAACTACGGAAGAACAGTCAGAAAAGTACATGCAAAATCCAATCCTCACGAAAGTATAGTCATTGAGCCTGTGATCTCTACGGATGAGAGTGAAGAATCACCGATAGTTCTAACGGAAAAAAAGATGAAAAAGCTTTTAACTTCTGTAGAGGGTATAGGAAAAAAGAAAACTAAAAAGATCTTGAAGAAGTTAGATACTGCGGAACTTGTAGAAAAGTTAGAAGAGGGACCTGAAAAGCTCAAAGAAGAGTTTTCATGGTTTAAGAAAAAAGTACTTAACAAACTCATGAAACAGTGGGGAAAATTTAAAAATAAATTATAATGTTTACTGCTTCAAACTTCTTCCCACCTAGAGTGGGAAGGTATATCTGAGTTTAATATCATAAAATATTAAATTGATATATGCACGTGTAGACACCTAGAGAATGTCCGATGATACATAAATTATAAAAAGAGTAATACAATATGAAAAACCAATATATGTCGTATGATGAGAGTTTAGACTTTCTTTATAAGATGGAAAAGTCTTATCCTGATCTAATCGAGATCATTAAGATAGGAACTACTTACGAAGAACGAGACATTGTTCTTGCAAAGATATCTAAAAATGTTTCCACTGCAGATGAAAAACCTGCAATGCTCTTTACTGGAAGTATCCATGCACGTGAATGGGTAGGGCATGAACTGGCACTTAAGTTCATAGAATATATGGCAGAAAATCAAGATATTGACCCTGAACTTGAAAAATCTTTAACTGAATCAACGATCTATATGGTGCCATGTCTAAATCCTGACGGGTACGAGTATTCACGTAAACACTTTTCTTTTTGGCGAAAGAACAGGCGTAAGAACCATGATGGAACCTTTGGGGTGGATCTAAACAGAAACTTCTCCATAGGGTTTGTAAAACAGAGCAATACATCTTCAAATGTCTATGGAGGAGAAGAACCTTTCTCAGAAGCAGAAACTTCTGCTATCAAAGCATTTGTGGACACACACGAGAACATCACTATAGCTTTTGACTATCATTCACAAGGAAACGTATTTTTCCCTGCACATAAGTTTATGCATGAAGCAGAGATAGATGGTACAGATATGAATGTTCTGTGTGCCAACATGAATGATGAATTTGCAAAAGTTACTGGTAGAAAGTACGGTATCCATAGAGGAAAGCCACCTGCGGGACTGATATCAGGTTCTGGTAGAGAGTATTACTATTCTAAAGGCATCATCGCTGTCGTAGCGGAGGTAGGGACTAAAAATATTCCTGATTATATGAAAAGTATGTCTGGAAGTATTAACGAAAATATTCCTGCACTGAAACATGCATTTGGTGAAGTGGTCAATTATTCTGCTGCGGCACCTAAACGTGTAGATGAATTTACCATGGAATCAAGAGATGCAACCTCAGTGACATTGGTATGGAAATATGAGACACGTGAGGATATTTTCTTTGAGATCTACCGTAGTACTAAAGATAAGGACGCATGTAATGAACGTACAAAAGTTGGGCTTGTAGGTGAAAATAGATTCACAGATACTGACTTGAGTTCTTCGACAAACTATCACTATACTATACGTGCTGTCAATAAAACAACAGGATATAAATCACCATTTGCTCCTATCGTGAAGATACGTACGGCACTTGAAGATGATGAGTTCTTTAAACTTATATTTGCAAACAAAAGTGGTACGGGTTATGTCGGGGAAAACACTGCTGAACAAAATAGGTCACACTTTGGACTTAATTCATTATTTGTCGGTATTAATAAGTCAAAAGGTATCTGTGATGCAGTGATGAGTTTTGATCTTGACAGCATCCCTGAAAATGCAATCATCAAATCTGCAAGGTTTTACATCTATCCTATGAACCGGGTAGGTGCAAAGATAGAAAAGTTTGGTGAGTGGAACCTCTCAATGTTAAATCAGGAGAGCTTCTCTGAAGTGACAGATTTTCATGAAGTGGAGAATGCCACAACAAAAGGTGTGATAGGTCGTGCTATACAGTCAAGTAATCTAACTCAAGGTATCTGGAACCACTGGAGTTTTTCCAAGCATGAATGTAAACTCTTACAAGAAGAGATACATAACAAAAAAGCAGTATTTAGAATAGATGGTCCTAAAACACTTCCAGATGGTGAAGACAGCCAGATGATGCAATTTGATATCGGATATGGTAAGTTTGGTGGTGGTATACACTACAGACCGATACTGGACATTAAATATACTTTGGAAAATGAGAAGATCAAACTTCCTGCAGCAACACTGGCAACGATATGCAGTGACAAAACAGATGATACACTCAAAAGTGGCTTTGATGATGAAGGAAACCGTGTTTACGGTTATATGGATTTTGACCTTTCTCAACTTCCAAACCCGCAAGAAACAATCATAACACAATGTGCATTGCGCATACGAAACAATAACACGTTTAAGAGTAAATCTGACATTCGTTACTATGTTGAACTTGTAGAGGTTGATGAAGTAGGAAGCTATGAAGATATCAAAAGTCGTGAGAAGATAGAGTACATTGGTTATGAAGTGGCAGAGTCTGATCTTGGCCGAAAAGAGTATCAGTATTTCAAGTTTGACACTCTCTCCAAGATCGCTTTGGATGAAATGCACCAAGAGGGAAAAACACTCAAGCTTGTTATCAAGCCAACATCTTCTTCAGGAGTGAAGAGTAGGATCATTGAGTGGAATGCAGATGCCGAACTTGTGGTTAAATATATACAAAAAAGACGTACAGCCTTGCCACAGGTCGAAAACCTTTGCCTTAGTAAAGAAAACAAGATGATCAAACTGTCATGGGATAACATAGATGATAAAGCACTAAAAGGTTACTACGTCGTCCGAAATAGTTTCCATACACCAAAACATTTTATGGATGGTGTGAAGATCTACGGAGGTACGGATACCTATACCTATGATAACTTTGCTTCTTTTGATAAAGAAAAACATTATGCAGTTTTCACTTATGATGATGTACCAAACTTTTCAGAACCGGCAATGATCAAATATAATCCTTTGGAGAAGTATTAGACTATGATCTAGGGATCAGGATTACTGATCCTGTGAAAAGAATTTATCATTAAACATTTTTTTGCATATAGACCCTTGTCATGTCTCTGTCTATTTCCTCCCAGCCCATATGAAGATATAAAGATATATTTTCATTAAGTAATACATGTGTGGCTAGACGTATTGTAGTGTATTTCTTTTCTTTAGCTTTGGCTTCAGCAAATCTTATAAGAACACTTCCTATGCCTTCTCCTTGAAAATCAGGATGAACGGAAATATTAGCCAGTGATGCGTAATCATTTTCAAACACCATCACAAGTCCCCCTACGATCTTACCGTTATGTTCTACTACCCAAGTAGGGTAGTCTCGAATTTCTAGAGCATAATCGATGTCCATAGGGGGTAGTCGCTTTCCATCCATTCTTTCTATATATGAAGAGTATGCCAATTCCATACATTCTTGTAGGCCATTGGAATCTTGAATAACAGCTTTTCTAATATGCCACTCATTCTTCATTTCAGTAATCTTCTAAGAGATAGCATAAACAGTCTTGGAGGACTATCTTTTTATCCATAGAGATCATTGCGGGCATTAGGGCTCTTTTAAGCGATATCTCTCCATTGTCGCTTTTGATGATATCATCTGTGATATCCTGTCCATCAGGGGATATAACTAAAAAAGGTTTATCTATCTTTGAATAGGCAAAGATTTCATTTTTCTCTAGCAGTGTAAAATTATGATGGTCAAAGTTTTTGACCAGTGTCAGATCATACCCCAGAGTATCACTGTACTCCTCATCCTCAAAACAGAAAGTGACATCAGTATTTATCTTAATGGTCGCACTGTTCTTAACCAACTGCAGGTCATGCACAGGCAAAGGCTTTTCAGGAAAATGATCCATATGCATAAGATCATCTATAAGTTCAAATGCTCTTTTAATGGCTGGTTCATTACCAGGCGTAGAACACTCAAGGGTGATAGCTGGACAGATATCATCAAATGCCATAGTTGAGACACCTTTGGGTGATTGAAAGACCATAGCAAAGTGGTTAAAGAAGCTAGAGAGGTATTTGTTCTTCTCATTTACGACTGATATACATCCGTAAGGTGGGTTTTGACCTGTATTGTTGTGCAGGTCTATAGAAGCAAAGAGCTCATCTTGTGTGATCGCCTCCATCACTTTTTGGATCAGTACTGCGGTATCTGAATCAGGTTCTGGTGTCCCGGGCCATGCACGGTTAAAGTCTATCTGACCGTCTCTGAGTCTCACACCCATATGTGCTGCATCGACATTACCTATAAAAAGCCATATACTTCTAGGTAGTTTATAGCCATCTGTGGTCTGGTATTTCTTTAGTATCTCTTGCATGATCTGAAGCCCGCTGTATTCATTACCATGAAGTAAGATGGAGATGAACAGTGCAGGCTCTTTCTCACCTTTTAAGTGTACTAAAGTAGGTGTATCAAAAAGTTCTTTGATCTGACGATGAGAGATAGAGAGAAATGCACTTGGAATGTGGTCTAGTATCGTTAAATTACTTTTCATTTAAAGACTCCATTTGTGTACGGGTATATTTTGTTTTGCTTGATGCATATAATCCTCCATGAGTTTAGGAATGCTTTTGTATTTTTCATAATGTAAAAGTTGCCATGAAGCACCATTTTGTTCGTTTGATGTTCTCTCTTCTATGATATTCAGGATTTGATCACTCTCTACAATGCCAAATGAAGAAAGCCCTTCTTTTGTAAGTGCTAGTCCATCACTGAGTATCCATTCTTTTAATGAAACTTTTTTACCATATACAGGTTCGTGAAACTCAGTATCAAGTCCTGTTCTTGCTGTGTTGTAAAAATCATCTTTTACTGTATCAAAGGGAATTTGTCTAAGATCTATCTTTAGATTTATTAATCCTTTTATAAGACCGATAAAAAACCATATGTTTGTTACTGTATCTATAAGTGTTGGTCCAGATGGCAGTGAACGTAGCTCAAGTCTCAGAGTATGTTTACCATCTTTGTCACTGTCCAAAATAGGGCGTACCCATCTCCAGATCGTACCGTTGTGAAGATTGAAATGGTGCAGGTCGCTTACGGGTTTCTCTTTTATGTCTGCAAAGATGATCTTAAATTCATTGTTCTGTTCAAAAAGGTCCATCCATGAGTCAATGTAGCCATGTGCGAAGTGTACCCTTTTCTCATCGCCATGTTCTCTTCTCTCTTTGTCTCTTGTATCGACAGATTGTTCAAAGATGGCGATGCGTGATTCGTGCCATGCACGTTTACCTACCACTAAAGGGGAGTTTGCAGCAAAGCCCGTAAGAACAACAGATGCCAGTAGTGCAGCATGATAATACTCTACGGCTTCATCAAAAGGGATCTGTAGATGTATCTGAAGAGAGGTTCCAAGTGCCTCAAGCATCACATCATCTTTTTCTAAAGATACTTCATCCTTTCCATGAAAGAGAAGTTTTATGGGTTCATGTCTTAACTCTTGCATACGCTGCGAGACAAGCGTGTATCGATGCATCTCTGACTGATACAACTCTTGGTCGAAATGTTCAAGCTTTAAAGAAGGAAGTACACCAAAGAGTCCCAGATGCGCGTTAAACTTTGAAGCAGATGTCTGGGCCTTGTTCCAAAGCAAAAGAAGGTCTTCGTTTAATTTAAATGGTGCATCCTCATCAAGTTCACAGACATTCCCGTTGATCTCAAGGTCATACTTTGCAAGTTCGTTGGTAAAAAGAGGAGAGTGTATATCATCAAGTATTTTTTTATTTATAGGATTGGGTTGATTATCACTGTCAAGTATACAAACTTCCAGTTCATATCCAATGCGGTATTTGTCTGAAAAGATATCTGAACCTTTGGCAAAGAGTGTTCTTATATATTCCAGTTCATCATTACAGGCCTTTTTGAATGCTATAAAATCTTCCTGTGTAAACTTTCTATTACTTATCTCACTGCCCATTAAATACCTTATGTAATTTACTCTTATATAGTATAACAAAAAGATTCAAAGAGTGTAGAAAAGTATATAAAAAATCTCATGAATTATGCAACAAAATGTATTAGATAATGGTTTAAATGGGTGAGGGGATATCTACTTATATTTTGGATTAAAGGCTTAATACATTAACTTAAATTTTTTTTATTTTAGAATAATTACATACGTATATTGCTATAGCTATATTTATAAATATTAACAATTCGTATTCTGTATATGCACTATAAAATAAGTTACTACAAATGCAAATAATTAATTGTAGTAACTTAAATTATCTTAATATTTTATATAGATATATGACTATTAAGCTAGATAAACAAATAAGTATAAACCTGTTAGAGTACCCTGTATATAGAGATATTTACTGTTTTTATAAAGTATAAAGTATAAAATAATATTTGTTACTACATTACTCTTGACATTATGTAGTAACTTTATGTATAATACTTTTAACAGGTTGAGATATTAGAGTTTTAAATATCTCTAAGAAAAAAGTTTAAGAGAGATCGGAGGACACAAATGCCAATTAGAGCTATCGCTGATAAGCAGTATAAAGGTGTGAGTGAACTGTATCGTAAGTCTGATGGTGAAGTCACTGGATATTACATTACCTATAGAGATATAGATGGTAAACCGATCAAGCGTAGAGTTGATGCTGATAACAAAGATGATGCCCTACTTAAACTGACAGAGATCAAAAAAGATATTGATTCAGAAAAGAAAGGAAATACTATGAGTATTACACTTCCTGAAATAATTAAAGATGTAAAGATAGATAAACCTAAAAAAGAGAAATCTCCAAAGGTTGCCTCTACAAAAACTATATCTGAAAAAGCTACCTCTATAAAAAATACTTCTACAAAAAGTTTGCAGGAGTATCAAGAGATCATTTCATCTCATAATGGTGTTGCTGTTGTTACGCTCATAGATATCGTTGCTTTTGATGATATCAATATCTTTTACGGGTATGAAACAGGTATGCGCATTGTGGAGACCATGCAGAGTTTGATAGATGATACACTCAAAGAGATGCGAGAGAACGGGTTATTTGGCAAATATGATGTAAAGAACTTCTCTTATGAACTTTATCATGTATATGCAGATAAGATTTGTTTATTTATTAAAAATG
>CBFHPE010000032.1:0-11273 GCA_965657515.1 Sulfurovum sp. | reverse complement strand
ACCATCGTCTGCTCGATATGATCGTAAAACAGTTATTATCAAAAATTGCTTCTCATCCATTTAAAGTTACAGATGAAAGCCACATCCATATCAATGCAACGTTTGGTGCTACAAAAGCAGAGGGGTCTGTCAGTTTGATCTATGCAGAAAAAGCCCTTCAGGAAGCAAAAAAGTATCAAAATTCATATATTTTCCATGACAGTTATTCTATGGGTAACAATGAATATATCGTAAATAAAGTATATGAGACACTGATCGATAACATTAAAGAAAAAACTGTTACCCCTTATTTTCAAGGGATCTTCGCTACTGAAGATAGCACAGTACCTTATAAGTTTGAAAGCCTTATGAGACTTGTAGACAGTGAGGGGAGTATCTTGTCCCCAGCGGTATTTATGGAAAAATCTAAAGAATACCGCTTGTATACACAGTTAATGTCTCAGATGATCGATAAAGTGTTTGATGTGATGTTAAAAGATGATGTATCAATGTCTTTGAATCTCTCTTATGTTGATATCAACAATACAGAACTTTGTAATAAATTGATAAATAAGATCAAAAAAACAAAAATTGGTAAGCGTTTGACCATTGAGATCGTAGAGAGTGAGCAGATACAGGACTATGATATGGTCAATGAACTTATCTTTACACTCAAAAAACATGGCGTAAAGATAGCCATTGATGATTTTGGAAGTGGTTTTGCAAATTTTGACACAATTGTGAATCTGGATATAGATTATGTCAAACTTGATGGTTCCCTGGTCTCTAAGATACATGAAACCAAATATAAGATCATTCTGGAAAGTATGGTCAAAATATGTCAAGACCTCGGTGTGAAGACCGTTGCTGAGTTTATTTCTGATGAGAGTATTATGGAAGCAGCTACAAGTATTGGGGTGGACTATCTACAAGGATTTCATCTTCATCAACCAGAAGAGTGGAGCAGTGTTAAACAAAAATTTAATGTAAAAGGAGATGATTATGCTTAGTGAAAATAATAAATTTGAAACTATAACTGAAATACCTGATCTAACGTTGGAGATGAAATTATTGCGAAAAGATCTATTTTCAGATGACATTTCCAAGACGAAAAATCGATTATGGGTCTTTAAAGATAAACTTAGTGATCATGACACTTTTACTGATTTCGGATTCCTTGTCAGTATAAAGATATCTGACTATGATGTCATACTAAAAGAGTATGATTCAAATGTAGGTAACAAACTTTTAAAACTGGTCAGTGACTACATTATCGCATATATGCACGAGAATCATTTAAATTTCGAGATAGTGCGCTATACAAAAGATAATTTTTTGATATTTATAAAAGATTTAAATGAAGAGAAAGTTGAAGAACACATAGTTAACATACAAAGTAGTATGTCAAACTATAAGTTCAAACATCGCCATAAAGTCTTTAATCTGACATTTTATTATGCTGTGATGCAATATATCAAGAATGAATCATTCTCCTCTGTACTGGATCAGTTGGACGAAAAACTCTTTTTAAATAAACTCTAAATACTTTGAGTCGTGGGTATTAACCCCACGATTTTACAACATACTTTGGAATGTTATAAGAGCTTTCTTCTTGCTGACGTATCACCTCTTCGGCGATCTCTTCTTCTGTTTTATCCCATCTAATCGTTACAGTCTGTTTTCCCCATCTTAAAGCCCGTTTCCTGTCACAACCCATATAGATATCTATTTTCTTTTTCCATCGCTTATTCATTTTATCAAGTACAGTGTAGTTATGTTTATAACCATCTATACGTACTTTTGTACCATTTGTTAGTCCCAATGCCAAAAGATCTCTGGAGACTGCGATAGATTTGACACTTGGTTTAAGTCTGTTATTCCAGGCAGCTAAGTATGGTGTATTGTCAGTTTGACAGATAGTTGATGTGTACGCAGTAGCTGTCACTTTTAGAACATGTTGTTTTTCGATGGGTTTTTTATCTTTTACATTTAGTGAGTGTAGATCAGGACTACTACAAGCTGAAAGAAAAAGTAATGAGAAAGATGAAAGAGTATAGCGTATGTAGGTTTTCATAAAGTTCTTTGTTATAAATGTAGTTTTAATTTTTCAAATTATATAAAAAAATGGTTAAGAGGAAGTTATTGTTTATTTTGGATTGTAAAGAAAAATGTGAAAACATAAATCAATAAATTCATGGTAAAATATTATTACTATATGATTTCCATTATCTCTTATGGATGAAAAATAGATTAATTGCGATGTAAAGGATGAGGGTATGCAATATAAAGTCAGTGATCTAATAAATATGAAAGTGCGTCTTATTTTGATAGCAATATCTCTATCATCTTTACTTTTTTTACAGACTTATTGTACAAATATTTGTCAATTTATTGATGGACTTCAACCTGGTCAACTTCTCAGAAACCTTGGATTTATTTTTATTTTACATCTGGTATACAGGGAGTTATTGTATTTCGGATTTGCCAATCCATGGAAGAAGATCTCTTTGCCAAGACAGGCTTATTATCTGTCCATGATCTCTTGGCTTCTCGCTGCTATAAGTGCTTTAGTTCTACATGCAAGTTTATATCCTGATTTTCCTTTTGGAAGTCATCTCAAGCTTTTTAGTTCTTATGTGATCTTGGGTGGTGGTATTTTATCTCAGATCGAATATGTACTTTTTGAAGCACGTTACAAAAAAATTGCTACAGAAAAAAAATATACCATTTTTAATGAAAAACTCTCTCAACGTATACTTGAGACATTTTTGATCTTTACCTTAGCCCCACTGATCACCTTACTTTTAATTATCGGACGATACAGTTTTGAGGGTGTTATAGATAAACATGTCTCTATGGAGATACTTTATATGGGTGTCATCATGCTGATAGCAGCTATTACATTAGCAATAGTTTTTCGAAACATGTTAAAGAAGGACACCAAGATCATTATCGAGAATTTGCAAAATATCGAAAATGGTAACTATAAAATGACGCAGACAATTAATAGGCCGGATGAACTTGGTGAGATCACTTACAGTATTAAAGAGATGGCACACTCTATAGATGAAGGTATTGAAGAGATAGAATCTTTAAATGAAGAGATCATTAATACTCAAAAAGAGATAATCTATACTATGGGAGAGATCGCTGAAACGCGCAGTAAAGAGACAGGAAACCATGTAAAAAGAGTAGCACACTATTCCAAGATATTGGCTCTTGGGTCTGGATTGGATGAAGATGAAGCTGAAATGCTTAAATTGGCTTCACCAATGCATGATATTGGAAAAGTAGGTATATCAGATAGCATTTTAAATAAACCGGGTAAATTGACTGATGATGAGTTTGAGATCATGAAAACACATGCATCTTTAGGATATGACATGTTGAAACACTCCAATAAAAAGATCCTTCAAGCAGCCGCCATTGTCTCTAAAGAGCATCATGAAATGTACAATGGAAAAGGATATCCTTCTGGGTTAAAAGGAGAAGATATCCATATTTATGCGAGAATAACGGCAATAGCAGATGTCTTTGATGCACTTTGCAGTGACAGAGTCTATAAGAAAAAATGGGATGACAAAGATGTATTTAATTTTTTAAAAGAGGAAAGAGGGGAGCATTTTGATCCCAAACTCATTGATATATTTTTTGAAAATATCGATGAGATATTGGCATTTCGAGAAGCACACCAGGATTAGTGTATTAAATCTATAGGCTACTAATTTATAGTAGACCTAATAACGCTATTAACAATACAGGTGGTGTGATAACCAGTCCCACTTTCATATATTCCCCCCATCCGATCTTCACACCTTTTTGTGCAAGTACATGAAGCCACAGTAGGGTAGCTAGTGAGCCTATAGGCGTCATTTTAGGACCAAGGTTAGACCCTAGTATGTTTGCATAGACAAGTGCCTCATTTCCTGTGTATCCTACTTGATCTATGGCTATGTCCATAATCATGATGGTTGGCATGTTGTTCATGATAGAGCTTAATCCTGCTGCCAAGAACCCTGTACCTATGACAGCTATGGCTTCACCTTGTGTTTGAAGCGCTTGTATCCAAAAAGCAACGGTATCTGTAAGTCCTGCATTTTTAAGTCCATAGACGACTACGTAAAGCCCTATAGAGAACCAAACGACCTGCCATGGTGCAGACTTGATGGTCTCCATTGGTTTCACTGCTTTATGGTGGTTGGCAAGTGCTAAAAAGACCAATGCTCCGCCAAGTGCAAAGAGTGAGACGGGTAAATTAAAGTAATCACCTATAAAGTATCCTATCATTAGTAGTCCTAAGAACCACCAGCTGAGTTTGAACATTGTTTGGTTTTTGATGACAGATTCAGGTGTTGCAAGATTTTCAACATCTAACTGTTTAGGAATGTCTTTTCTAAAATATATCCATAATACTACGAGTGATGCAACAATAGCCATGAGATTAGGTAAGAACATATTTTTAGCATATTCCCAAAAGCCTATGTCAAAGTAGCCGGCAGTTACGATGTTTGTCAGGTTTGAGATAACCAATGGGTTGGATGCAGAGTCACCTATAAAACCACCTGCCATGAGGAATGCAAAAATAGCTAGAGGTTTCATATTTAAGTGTTTCATCTTAGCAAGTAAAATAGGAGTGAGTATAAGTGCTGCTCCATCATTGGCAAAGAATGCAGCAACCAGTGCACCCAAGAGTAAGATGTAGATGAAAAGTAAATTACCATTACCTCCACTTAAACGAGCCATTTTTAAAGCTGCCCATTCAAAAAAGCCTATCTCATCAAGTACTAGGGAAAGGATAATGATGCCTATAAAGGCAAGTGTAGCATCCCATACTATGTCTGTTACGGTAATGACATCATCAAAACTCACCACACCAAGTATAAGAGCAACAATAGCGCCGATGATGGCAGTTGTACCTATCTGCAACCCTTTAGGTTGCCAGATGATAAAGACAAGGGTCACGATGAAAAGAGTAGATGCAAGTAACATTATTTATTTATCACTTTAGATCTAGTCAGTGCGGCTTCTATCTCTTCTTTGCTAATTTCCCCAGTAAGGTTTAGATCTACATCACCATCTTTACCTGATACTTCCATGTTAGTTATCTTCTGTTTTGTTTCATCTGACATACACTCACACTGTCCAGTTGCACAATTCTCTACCATCTTTATAATGTTTTGTTTCTCCACTGCTCCGGAAAAGGCTATTTTAACACCATCACCTGTTTTAAATACGTCTTTGTTCATTTTTTATCCTAATACCTTCACTACTTTTGGAAGTAGTATCTCTTCTATCTCTTTGTATGTATCTTCAAAGGCTTCATAACCTTTACCATCTGGATCTTCAAATCCTACATGTATTTTAGGTGTCGGTTTTGGAAAGATAGGACAGGTTTCATTGGCGTGGTCACAGACTGTTACTACAAGGTCATAGTCATTGTTTATCATAGTATCGAGGGTTTTAGAGTAATACTCTTCTTTCCAGATACCTTTTTCCTGTAGGAGTTTGTGTGCATTGGGATTGACACGTCCTGAAGCTTTAACTCCTGAACTGTCAGCTTCTATACCATCTAGTTTGGCATTGATAAGCGCTTCAGCGATGATACTTCTACATGAGTTCCCGGTACAGAGTATGAGGACCTTTTTTGACATGGTGAAATCCTTGATTAATTATGGGTGGATTGTAGCGTAATATTCTTTATACATCAAGATATCTTGATGTATATGTGCTTTAATCATATTACAATTGTCTCTTCAACTTGGCCACTAAGGTTGGTGAAAATAAACTTATCAATAATACAACACTAAACAGGTTACCCTCTAGAATATTAAATACTTGTAAAAGCTCAGACCATGACTTTCCAACAACATAGTGACCAAATACAAATTCAAATAGTAACGTCATGGATACCCATTGAATACCTATGAGAAAGTAAGTCAAACTGTTGTTTTTTTCAAATAATTTAAAAGAGAAGTAGGTGATCGTTAAAATGATCATAGACAACATGATACCACTGCTTGGCAGTGCAATACTCTGTCCACAATAAGGCACTAAAATACTTTCTCTAAATAGACCATTGACTATAGCAAGAAGTGCTATGATAAACCAAATTAAAGCTGCTTTTAGAAAAAGAGTAAAAGTCATACCTCATTTATGCCCGTATTTTGTTCACCAGCATCATGATACCCACAGACACTGCTCCTACGATAAGTCCAATGAGTAGATCACCAAATATAAATGGTATGCCATGCACTAGATCATGTACAAAGTGTGAGTTGTGTATAAAGATGCCACCTGCTACTAAAAGCATAGCAATGGTTCCAATGACTGTAAGACCTTTAATGACCTTAGGAAGTGCAAGTACGAAGAATTCTCCCAGTTTACTCTCTCCACCGTTCATAGCAATGAGTTTATATCCGAAGTCATCCATACGCACGAGTAGGGCAACGATGCCATAAACACCCACAGTTGCCACAAGTGCAACAAAAGTCACTGCACCTATCTGTACAGAAATTGGTTGGTTTGAAACAGTACTAAGTGCTATGATGATGATTTCTATAGAGAGGATAAAATCTGTGATAATGGCAGATTTGATCTTTGCTTTTTCTTCTGCGAGTACATCTTCTTTACTTTTTCGCTCTAAGTTTTCTAGATGTTTTTTCTCTCCATGCGGAAAGAAATACTCATAGATCTTCTCTGCACCTTCGTACGCCAGGTAAACGCCACCTATCATCAGGATAGGTATGATGAGCCACGGAGCAAAGGCACTAAGTAAAAAAGCAAGAGGTAAAATGATCGCTTTATTGATAAATGAGCCTTTTGTAATTGCCCATAATACTGGAAGCTCACGAGAAGAAGTAAAACCAGATGCTTTTTCAGCATTAACGGCAAGGTCATCACCTAAGATCCCTGCAGTTTTTTTAGTCGCAACCTTGCTCATCGTTGCTACATCATCCATAAGAACGGAGATATCATCAAAAAGTGCTAAAAGTCCTGCTGCCATGTGTATCCTTTTTTTATTTCTATTTTAGTAATTATATTTGATGTAATGATTATTTTAACTGTTACTGCATTCACTTTTTAATTCAGGTAAGTTCATTTCTAGATAACTTATCTCTTTCAGTACATCCTGGCGGAATTTATCCAGTGGAGAACGAATGGAGTAGTATGCCCATCGTCCTTTACGCTCAACACGTAAAAATCCTGCTTCTTTGAGGATCTTAAGGTGTCTTGATATACGTGATTGTATCATGCCAAATGAAGATTCTATGTCACATACACATACAGCACCATTTTTGTCTATGAATCTCAGTATGGTAAGTCTTGTTTCATCATTTAAAGCACCGATGGTTTGTAGAAAATTCTGCATCTTATCTATATCTTTTGTCTATTTAAAAGTAAAAACAACCCTAAAGAGATCGCTGATACCATGATGATAGATGCCCCTGATGTAAGATCATACGTATAAGAGAACCACAATCCCACAAGAGTAAAGAGTGTAGCGATGGCTCCAGAGAGGAACATCATGCTAAAGAGAGAACTTGAAAGTTTCTCTGCAATATATACAGGTATCGTAAGCATCGCAATGACCAAGATGAGTCCTACCACCTTGATGGCTATAACTACGGTAAGGGCAGAGAGTATAAGTATGAGTGTGTAATAAAACTTGACATTGACCCCACGCAGACCTGCATACTCAGAGTCATAAGAGACTGCTAAGATGTCACGATATCTGAGTGTAACGAAAAGAAGTATAAGTATAAGCAAAATAGCCATAAAGTAAAGGTCTTCACTACTCACGGCTAAAATGGAACCAAAGAGGTAAGACATGAGGTCCACATTATAGCCTGGTGTAAGGTCAACAAATATCACACCAATGGCCATACCTACAGCCCATATAAGTCCTATGAAGGTATCCATACGGTGGCGTTTTTTAAGTGTGAGCACTGCGATGAGCAGGGCAGCACCTACTGCAAAGAGGGATGCTCCTAAGAAAATAGGTAAACCAAAAAATACTGCAAGCCCGATACCACCATAAGAAGTATGCGCGATGCCTCCAGCTAAAAATACCATACGGTTCACAACAATGAGAGAACCTATGATCCCAGAAGCAAAACTTACAAGTATCCCTGCTAAAAGAGCATGTTGCATAAAGTCAAACTGTAATGCTTCTATCATGGTTTTAGTCTCCATGTAGGTTTTTCATCTTCACATGTATTACAACTCTCCGCTCCGAGCATCTGTAAAAGTTCTATCTCACAAAAGTGTCCCTCATCTCCGTGTGTATGGAAAGTAGATTGTTTATCAGATATGTCATGGTAAGAGAGGTTTTTATTGACATGGGCTGCTTTGTTTGCATACTCAAGGATAACAGAGATATCATGACTTACCACAATGACCGTGATATGTTCATTTAATTGTTTTAACAACTCATATATCTCACGCTGACCTGTAATGTCTATACTGGAAGTAGGTTCATCAAGTATGAGTATTTGTGGATGTGCGCAAAGAGCACGTGCGATCATCACTCTTTGTCTCTGCCCACCTGAAAGTGAACCTATCTTAGTTTGGGCAAAGTCAGCCATGCCAACTTGTTCCAGTGCACCCATGGCACAAAGCACTTCATGTTGACCATAACCAAAAAGAGGTCTTTTGCCTTCTACATGCCCCATCATAACCACTTCTATGACTTTAATGGGAAAGTCTGTGTTTACATTTGTATTTTGTGGTACATATCCTATTTGTGTAAGACTTTTTTTAGGTGACTTACCAAGAACTTTGACTTTACCTTTTTTAGAATGGTTAATACCAAGTATGACTTTAAGTAGAGTAGACTTACCACCACCATTTGGACCGATGATAGCTAGAAAATCTTTCTCTTCTACTATGAGATCGATGTTTTCCAATATCGTTTGTTTCTCATAGGCAAAAGAGAGGTTTTCTATCTCAACAACATGCATTTACTCTGTTCCAGTAATGGTTTTTGCCATATTGATAAGGTTTTCAGACCAATTTGGCGCCATAGGAGATGATTTGACCACAGGTATACCCAGCTCAGCGGCTATGATCTTTGCAGAGGCATCTGAAAACTCAGGTTGTGTGAAGATAGCCGTGACTTGTTTCTCTTTGGCTTTTTTAATAAGTGTGATAAGTTCTCTAGGTTTAGGGCTTTTACCTTCTACCTCTACAGCGATCTGCTCTAGTTCATACGCCTTAGCGAAATAGCCCCATGAAGGGTGAAAGACCATAAATGTACGATGGCCTTGATGGGCTGAGAAGATGTTGTTAAGTTGAGCATGTGTATCATCTACATGCTTGATAAATGCCTTTAAATTAGACTCATAGTATTTAGAATTGTCTTTATCAAAGTGCACTAATGCTTTATACATAGTAGTTGCTATGTGTTTAACGTTTTCAGGGCTTGTCCAAATGTGAGGATCTTTGCCTCCTTGCGCTGAGTGGTCATGACCAGTGTGATCATGAGCATTACATACATGAACTCCCATAGAGAGTTTGTCAATACCATAAGAGAGATCTATGACTTCCATTTTTTTATTGAAACTTAAAAACTTAGGAAGCCAAACATCTTCGAACTCAACACCCATAGCAAAGTAGAGATCAGCTTTAGCTACGGATAGCATTTGAGAGGGCTTAGGCTCATAAGTATGTGGTGAGCTTCCCGGCTCGACCATCAAGGTTACATTGACCTTGTCCCCACCGATGGCTTCTAGAAAAACTTTTTCAGGTAAGATGCTTACCACAGCGTTGATATTAGAAAATATATATGTTGTTAACAGTAAGAAAATGAGTGTAATTTTATTCATAAGATGGATTATAGCGAAATAGTGATGGATAAGGAATTAATTGATAATCATCAAAGATAATGGATCTCAAATTAGTTATAACTTTATATAGAGAATATGGAGTGAAAAGAATGTTAGAAAATCAGATAACAAAAAAGAACATAGAGGTCATGGTCATACGTTTTTATGGACGTATATTAAAAGATGATCTTGTAGGACCGTACTTTATACATGAACTTGGTGATGATATGGAAAATAAATATTGGAAACCACATCTCATACGTCTAGTAGATTTTTGGGCATCCATAGTACTCGGAGATAGTGCGTACAAGAGAGATCCATTTACGCCACATATCATGATGGAAGATCTAACTACTGAAATTTTTGAACGTTGGTTAAAACTGTTTTTTATAACGCTGGATGAAGTTTATGAACCACAGATCGCTGACATTTTCAAAGAAAGAAGTACTAACATTGCTAAAAACTTTATGCATAATCTAGGACTAGAGTAAAGTTTAAACTATTTACTTGTAATTATATATCCGATATATGTTGATTGATAGTCTCAAAAAGTGGACGTTTTTCATTGTCTAGGTCTAAACAAGCATCTTTAAGGAGCTCTAGTGTTTTTCTTTCTTGAGGGTGAGCTGTATCATGTTTAGAGAGTATAAGTAATTCTTCCATCAAACATCCAAAGGCTCTTACTTCTAAACGTTCCAAAGCATTACGCTCTTCTATGCGGCTAGGTTCGAAGTAGGATGCGCCTCCAAAATCACCAAGAATGCTGTTGGCTTCATCATCTATCATGATGTTGTGTGCATAAAAGTCACCATGCATTATGCCATGAGCGTGCATATGCTCCGCAGCAGATGCCATAGCTTGGAGTATCTTAAGTGCTTTTGGGATTGTTAGGGTAAAGTTTTCGTTATAGACATCACGACTGCAGGTTTGTAGTGTTGGTGGTAGACCTAAATTATAGTAGTGTGAGGGGATAAGTTCCAACATCAGTACATCTTTACCTTCTGGGTGTTGGGTTACACGGGAAAGTACATCGACAAGATGTTCATGGTGACCTAGTGAGATGTTGATGTCCATCTCTTCTTCAGGTAGACCATCAGAGGTGATCTCTCCTTTAAATACTTTGACCGCACTCTCTTTACCTTTATGCAAAGCTTTATAGATATGCCCGGAAGCACCTTCCCCCAAAAGTTCCTGTATCTCTAGCACATTCCAAGCTATCTCTTTAAGTGGTGTGTCCACGTCAGGATGTTTTGCACAAAATGGATTGCCACTGTAAGCTAACCATGAGAGCTTTGGAAGTGCTAGTAAAAATGACGGCAGTTCTTTGAGTTCATTTACAGCGATACGCAAAAGCTCAAGGTTATGACACTTTGACATACTCTCTGGCAATGCAGTTAGTTTATTGCCAGAGAGCATACATTTTTGAAGTAAATGCAACTCACCCATACTTTGAGGGAGTGTCTCTATGAG
>CBFHPE010000031.1:0-20441 GCA_965657515.1 Sulfurovum sp. | reverse complement strand
TACATGTATCTTTTGAAATATTAACATCAAAATTCATATTTCTTGCAATACGCTCATAACTGACATTATGAAGCTGGGATTCTAACTTTAATACGATACCTTTATAAATGCACTTTTTGATGCCAGGTCCTACCCATACTTCACATTCAACACCCGCAACTTTTTCAAGTCCTTTATTTACTAAGCCGTCTGTTTCACTTAAAGTGTCTTTAGTAATTTTATTTTTTTTACGTGATAATAACTGCTCATTTTCAAAATCTGCTGTAAGAATAGAATCTGCTGTTCTTTTTTGAAACCTCTGTACATGTTGTTTATGTTTTATGGCTCCTGTAGTTAAAACGATACCTTCTTCTTCTTCAAGCTTTAAATTACCCCAATCCTTAAAACCAAACTTTGCTGTACCTTCGATCGTTAGATTGGTTTCAGGTGTAAGCTCTGCTGATCCCTTGATATCATAATAAACTATTCCTCTTTCTATACCATAGATATGTGGTTGTGCGTGAAGCATTATACTACTAAGACATAATGTGAGTACAAAGGTCTGAATGTATTTCAAAGATCGCATATACTTCCTTAGACTATAGATTGAGAAATTGTAACATATTTATATCTACTTTTAAAAAATAATTAAAAACTATACGAAATATCTGCAAAAACCATGTCATTATTTTTAAATGCATCAAAAAGTACAGAGCCACCTATGTAGTCTACCACCCCAACGTTGGCATTGATGCCATCAGCCAACTCATACTTTATCCATGCTCTTTGAAATCCGCCTTCATCAAGCTTCTCTCCATATAAAGAGATAAGATAATTGGCTGTAAGTGTGGCATTTAAAAAATCTGAACTTACTCTAAATGCATGTTGGTAATGGTGTTTATCAAGGGGATTATACTCTGCTAACAATCTACCGTCATAATCATGTATCTGTCTGCTTACAATGTCATAACTCATCAGTGTATCCGCTATACCATTATACTCCACACCTACAAGGGCATCTGTCCGGCTAAATTCTTCATCACCTGTAGAGGTATATTTTAATCCGTCAAAATATGCTATTTCTGTTTTTAAAAGCCATGAACCACTCAGTATGTTAAGTGCGGTTCCGAACATCTTCACTTTATCATGCTTCACACGTTTAGTTTGAGCTGTTAAATCAATATATCCTGCATCATTACGTGTCTGTGCCGCATAAAAATTTATATCCCATCCAGAATACTCTGCACCCACACTAAGTGCATAGGTTACATCATTATACTCTTTATCAGAAGGAGCAGGAAAAGGAAGAGGATTAAAATCTCCACCATATGGCGGATTTTTAGAAAAACGCTGCTCAAGTACAGCGATAGGTGTGATACGCCAGTCTCCTATAAAGTAATCGAACTTTGCCATCGTTACAGGTAAACGCAGGTCTTCTATATCTGTCATTCCAGGGCGACGATTATCTATAGGATTAAGTATATCAGTCACACGGATAGTATCAGATCTACCCCAGACAACAACTTGTCTACCTACTTTATAATCAAAATTATCTGTTATCTTACCCTCTAGATAAGCATCAAAAAGTTCTACTTCAGATTCCAGTTCATCTAACTCTTGTGAAGTGAACTTTTCTCTTCCTTTAATGCTGTAGATCAAATCATAGTAGGCTTTTGCATTCACTTTGATACGCACGCCGTTTTCAAACTTGTGGTCATAGTCTAAAAGAAGTGAACTCTTTACCGATGTGAAGTTATCATGTGGCTTATCATTATGCCAGGAAAAGGCAACTTGCTCGGTGATCTTCCCTGTTAGACCCGATATCAGTTCAGTTTCCTCTTCTTCAACAACTTCAATTTCTTCATCTTCAAACCCAGACATCATTTCATCTGTTGCAGGTGATGATTGGGATGTAGATGGTTCTGTGTCATCAAATCCATCCATGACATCTTCTACTGCCTCTTTTTCAGAACTATTTACTTTTACAGGCTCATCATCGAAACCTGCCAGATCAGCATCAACAGTATCTGCATGAAGTGCAGTAAATAATGATAAAATGAGTAAAGAAGTTGATGTTACCTTCATAAATTACAGTCCTTTTTCCAACCGTCTTGTTGTAAATAGGTCATCACTCAACTCTTTGTTCACTTTGATGTTTGTAAACTTCAACTCTGTTTTGTGTGTCATCGCCTTACCTTTTTTGGTGGTCATGGTCATCGTATCAACTACCCAGATGCCACTTTGTTTATGTATCTTTTTTAGATCAAGATACTTTTTCTTACCATTTTTCATATAATTGATGGCTCTAACTACCATATAATTATCTTTGCGCACTATAGCGATGGTTTTTGTATACCCAGACTCTTTGATCGTCTTTTTATTACGAGGTGTAGACTCTATCATCCATGCTGCGTTACCACGAACTTCCGTCTCTTTTAAGAGTTTAAAATCATAATCTTCCAAATCTCTGTCTGTCATATCAAAATATGAAAAGTCTGACCCCATAAAACTTCCACTTTTGTCAGCACTGGGGATTCTTTTTACTTTTTTAAGGGCAGGAAGATAAAGCCATTGATCATCATCTTTATCTGCATCATCATAGTCATACGTTAAAAAAGAAGTATTTTTAACATCTGATGGTGACTTAAAAAACATGATACGATGTTCATCTTCGCCAAAATCTTTACCATATGATTTTATATCTCTTATTCTCTTTTTTCCATTTTTGTCTATAAGGATCATAAGCATATCCTGTTCCAAGGTCTTACCATCATCTCTTGCATCTACTTTTTCCATTATAGCTCTTGCTTTTGCATCATCTGCAAGTACATTGCTTGTTAAAAGAGAGAGTCCTAAAGTTAATCCGATTAATATTTTTTTTGTATTGTTCATCTGTATTCCTTCTATTTATTTTATCCAGCCACGTTTTGCCACTACGATCATAAGTGCCGGTGCAAGTAACAGGTCAGACAGTAATGCCAAGATAATGACCGATCCAGTAAGTAGACCGAAATTCTGCACTGAGATCATATTGGCCATCATATAAGCATAAAACCCTAATGAGAGTACAATCGTTGTGATAAGCATCGCTTTTCCTGTTGTAAAGAAAGTCTGTTCGATCGCTTTAGCACTGTCTTTACTCTGCAAATAGTATCTTCTAAAATTGTGCATAAAATGTATCGTGTCATCCACAGCAAGCCCTATGGCTATAGACCCGATAAGCAGTGTAAACATATCTAACGGTATATTTCCCACATACATGATAAGCAGCCCCATGATAATAGGTGTAAGATTTGGGATCATACTAAGCAGTCCTAAACGCACTGAACCTAAAATGAGCATCATCATAAAGGAGATCGCAATCGCTGCTATAAAATAACTTGTAACTGATGAACTGATCGCATGGGAAAAGGTATTGATAAGCAATGGTATCATCCCTGTTGTAATAACTGTGTCATTTGGGAATACTTTTGTTGCTTCCTCTTTTACATAACCCAATACTTCTACTGCTTTAACAGCATCAGTCCAAGGCAGTTTCACAGTGATACGTGCTTTGGAAAACTGAGAGTCTACCACATCTTCAAGGTCATCAGAACCTGAGTTTTCAAAGAGAAGTAGCTCTTGAGAAACAAGGTTGGCATCATTTGGTATCGTATAGTACTCTTCATTGTTCTCATGTAAAGCTCTGTTCGTCTCTTTCACGATGGTTGCGAGTGAGATAACTTTACCTATATGCGTAAAACTGTCAACATACTGTTCCATATCATGTGATAGTTGATTAAGCCTCTCAAGTCTTTGAGGATCATTCCAGCCATTCTCTGTTTTAGTGTCTATGATAAGTTCTATGGTTACAGAACCATTTAAAGTATCATCTATCACTTCTGTTGAAACACGGTCATAACTCTCTGGTTGGAACCATTTAAGTGGATTATGTGAAAGGTTTATTTTTGTTGCAGCTGCAAGTGCTAAACCAACAAGTATCACTGAGATAAAAATGATACTTTTATAGTATTTTATTGGAATAATAGAAAGTTTTTTCATGATAAGGTCAAGTTTATCTGACTCTGTTTTAACTTTTTGTTTGATCTTTGTAACACTCAAAAGTGCCGGTAAAAGTGTGAGAGTTAAAACCAATGACACCATCACCCCTAATGAAGCAAAGATACCAAGATCTGAAATGGGTGCAACTTCTGAACCTGAAAAAGACCCTACACCAATAGCAGTCGTTACAGATGTCATAGCTATAGCTAGTCCAGAGTGACCTAAAGTATATTGTATGGCATCTTTTTTATCTCCTCTGGTATTAAACCTGTCAAAGAAGATAGAGAGTATATGCACTGTAGCACCAATACTCACTGCCATCAAAAGTGACGGGACTATCTGTGTTGGTAATTTAAATGCTACACCACTCCATGCCATCGTACCAACCGTGGCGAGTAAAGCCAATATGATCACTATAAGCGGGTAAAAGACTGCGGAAGCACGTCTAAACATTACAAACAAGAAAACGATGATAATAAGAAAAGTAATACGCATAAATTTTTGCATATCTGCTCGCATTTGAGTCTTTAAGGCGTGGTTTACAGAAGGTGAACCTGCAACATAGATCTCAATATCATTACTTTTATACTTTTCAACAATATCCAATATAGCTTTTACCAGTTCTGCATTTTCTTTATCTGTCAAAAAAGGTCTCTCTTTATCCTCTGTAACAGTCTCATCTCCAAAACCTTCATCAAAAGCATCTACATCAGAAACTTCTTTTTCTCCTTCATGAGAATATGCATCTGTTTCTATTACAATAGTAGTCATCTCCCCATGACGGCTTATAAAAAGATCTTTATAGAAGTGTGAAGCCATCGCCTGTTCTTTGATGACATCTACTTCTTCTTGAGTTGTAGGGAAATACTCTAATAGATCATCCGTAATAAGTTTATCACCCTCACCTCTGGTATTTCTTATATTATATAAAGAATTTATGTCATCTAAGTAAGGTACATTGTTTTCAAGTTCTTCATGTAACTTTCTCAGTGTTTTAAGAAAGTCAAGCGTAAAGATATTATCACTTTTTAATGCTACCATCACACGTTCATCACGTCCGAACTGTGCTCTAAAAGCATTATATTCTAAAAGAACAGGGTCATCATCGTGCATGAATCCTTCTGTTGATGTATCCATTTTAATCTGTGGGACATGAGAAAGTGGAAATGCAAGTAGCGCAAGTACCACTACTATAATTTTGATAGGATTATCATATATAAACCCACCAAATCTACCCATGAGGTTTTCTAACTTATTGTGCATATTTTTTCCTTATTTTTGGCATTATAGCTTTTTCATGTGTATTATTTATGAATTTACTGCTTAATGATAAAATGAGTACATGGAATCTACTAAAAAGTGCATACCTGTAGAGATAAAAGAGTGGAGACTGATAGATATTTGTAAACAGTACTTACTGAAATTATATGGATAAAATGACTATATAGATTTTTCTGTATAAAGTACTGCCTGCCCAGTAATATGTGTATTAGATATAAAATTATTAGGCTCGGGATCATTACTGCAAGCGCTAAGAAATAAACTAGCACTTATAACAACAATGAAAAGAGAAATGTGCATCTAAACCGTGATCTCTTTAATATCTGCAATGTTTTTAAACGTCTTATAGATAGATCCGATAGTATGTAGTCTATTTGCCTTCAAAGCTTCATCTTCTGCATTTACCATCACATCATCAAAGTAGCTATCTAGTTCACGCTTCAATCCAAACAGTGCTTCAAACTCTGACTTGTAGTCTGCATAACTTTGATTTATCACTTTTTCGTATGCATTGTAAAGTGTCACTTCTGCATCTTCTTTAAATAGAGTAATGTCTATATTAAGATCTGCATTCAGGTCTACATCTTTAGAGATATTTGCTACACGTTTGAACGTTGAGAACTGTTCTTTGAATGTATCAGATGAAACGATCTCATTCAGTGCTGCTACTTTTTTAGCGATCTCATTGATGTCTCTCTCACCTGAAGCAAGTACGGCAGCAATAACAGAAGGGTTTGCATCAAGTGATTTGTTGATACGTTCAATGATAAAATCACTCAACAGTTTTGTATCAAAATCATCATAAGAACCTTTAAGAAGTGCGATGATCTCATCAATGTTAAATGACAGGTCATACGCTGTAACGATACGAACGATACCATTCACTGCACGACGAAGTGCAAATGGATCTTTTGAACCTGTTGGTATCTTACCCACTGAGAAGAGTCCTAAAAGGGTGTCTAATTTTGCAGACATCGCAACGATAGATGAGAAGATAGACGCTGGGAGTTCTGCACCCTCACCTACTGGCATATACTGCTCTTTGATAGCCATATAGACGATCTCGTCTTCTCCAAGTGCTTTAGCATAGTAGTAACCCATGAGTCCTTGAAGCTCTGTAAACTCATACACCATTTCGCTCATAAGGTCAGCTTTGGCAAGGTTTACTGCTTTATCCATATCGTTCTCAAGCTGGGCATTGTTCTTACCACTCTGTGCTTCTACTTTTTCCATGTAAAGACCAAGTAAACGTACTGCAATGTTCTTTTCTCTTACTATCTTGTCTGCAAGTGTACCTAGCCCATCTATAAACTGTACTTTTTCAAGTCCGTCTGTACTCAAACCATGTTTCAAGTCATTTTTATAAAAGAAGAGTCCATCAGCAAGACGAGGTTTAAGTACACGCTCATTTCCTGCAACTACTTTTGTGTAGTCATCAGTATATGCATTGGAAACTACTACAAACTTATTTGCGATCTTTCCATTCTCAAATACAGGAAAATAGCGCTGATGTTCTTTCATAGAAGTAATGATCACTTCAGGTGGAAGTTCTAAAAAGAGTTCATCAAAACTACCTACCAAAGCTTTGGATTTTCGGTAATGGCAACAACTTCAGCTAGTAAAGCATTGTCTCTTTCTATCATGATATTATGCTCTGCTTCTAAAGCATCGAACTCTTCAAGAATTTTTGCTTCTCTTTGTTCAGGATAGAGTGTGACTGCACCCTCTTTGAGTATATTTTCATAAGCATCAATGTTCGCTACTTCTACTGCATCGTAGTTCACCATGCGGTGCACATAAGTTTTTGTATCTGACTTTACACCAAAAAGTTCTACATCTACAGGTGTATCACCCATACGTACTTGAAGCCATCTTATAGGTCTGATAAACTCATCCGTTCTACTTCCCCAACGCATCATCTTTCCAAATGCCATAGAGTCTAACCATTTTTCCAACATTTCCTGAAGCAGTGAAGCACTCTGGCTTCCTTTTTCTTCTTTTTTAAAGTAGAGTACCTCTTTACCATTTTTCTCACCACGGCCAAGCTCTTCAAAACTTACACCACATTTACGCGCAAAACCTTCTGCTGCTTTGGTTGGCTGACCATCTTTCAATGCAGCCACCATAGGAGGACCAAAGAACTCTACTGTAGCATCTTCCTGTTTTACAGGCATTGCTGCATGTTTCAATACCAATCTTCTAGGAGTATAGATAAATTCAAAATCACAAGAGAGCTGATACTCCTCTAGCAGTTTAGTCCAAGATCTTTCAATGTTAGATACGATTTTAAGTAGTGGTATAGCGGGTAGTTCTTCTACACCGATCTCGATAAGTAATGCTTGTGTCATGGAGGTTATCCTATAAAATATAATAGGGATTATTTTATCTAAAAGTTAGTAAATAGGTGTTTAGTCTTAAGTAGACGTATCCTCATCTTGCATAACTCTCAGAAAACACTACGTGATTTTCCGATATCATATAGAAGAATGCTGATAAGCGCCCCGTGTACGTATGTCTATAAAATACGTAAGGTGTATAAGCAAAAGGATCATACACCAATTAGCGGATGACGCTTTCATTCATCTATCCTATGCGCTATGAGCCATGGGTTAAAATATAAATAAAGACAAAGAGGAAAATATGGAAGCTTATGAAACAATACTTGCAACACTTGCCTTAACCATGGGTGCATCTTGGGCAAGTGGTATCAACCTCTACGCAACACTTGCTATGCTCGGTATAGCCTCACGTATGGGTGGTATCGATCTTCCTCCTGATCTGCAAGTGCTAGGCAATCCACTGGTTATCGGTGCATCATTACTGATGTACGGGGTAGAATTTGTTGCCGATAAAGTTCCAGGCTTGGATTCTGCTTGGGACAGTATACACACATTCATCCGCATCCCTGCAGGCGCAATGCTCGCCGCAGGTGCAGTAGGTGATGTTTCACCCTTTATCGAAGTCGCCGCCGCAATTACTGGTGGAACCATGGCAACTGCAACCCACCTCACCAAATCCGGTAGCCGTGCCGTCATTAACACTTCACCCGAACCTTTCAGCAATTGGGCAGCCTCCGTGGGGGAGGACGTTGCCGTAATAGGCGGTCTTTGGGCTGCTTTATACAACCCTGTTTTATTCCTAGTCTTACTGGTGGTTTCCATCTTCTTTATGATATGGCTACTACCAAAGATATGGTCAGGGATCAAAAGTATTTTAGGCTTTATTGGACGTTTATTTGGTGCAAAAAATGAAGAACCTGACATTGAAATAGAGAAAACAGAACCAATAAGCAATGATGACACTTTAGAACAACTGGAACGTCTACAAAAATTACTAGAATCTGGCGCACTAACAAAGGCTGAATTTAACCAACAAAAACAAAAATTATTAAATTTACAAAAAGATGATAAACCAATATTGCAGTCGTAGATACAAGAAGTAAATGAAACGTACTACTGATCAGTAAAAGGATCAGTATTACTAAAGATCAACGTTAGTTACCCTCATCCTTTTCATCTTGCATATCTATACGATGCCCATCATCATCAAATTTACTTTTATAGTAGTTTTTTACGATACCAAAGGTCATAAATACAAACAAGAACACAGCGATGATGTAAAGTATGTCTCCAAATGACATTATGCATTCTCCAATGTATTTTGAATCTTGATCTTTTCAAAACCATCATAGTTTTGACGTAGTGCCTCGTAAGTCACGATACCCACACTCACACCTAAGTTCAAACTACGACCTGCCCCACCCATAGGAATGGTTACACAGTTATCTGGGTGTGCAAGCAGTACCTTTTCATCTATACCTTTGGTCTCAGAACCAAAGAGTATATAATCACCTTTTTTGAAGTTTGCTTCAAAATAAAGATTGTCCGTTTTCGTGGTTGCCATATGTGTGTTATCAGATATAGGATGTTCTTTGAGAAATGCTTCAAAACTCTCCCAAACTACCAAGTCAAGGTTTTTCCAGTAGTCCAGTCCTGCACGTTTGACTGCTTTGTCATCTATGTCAAAACTGATGGGTTTTATGAGGTGTAATGTAGCACCTAAATTAACGCATAGTCTTCCTATGGTACCTGTATTTTGAGGGATTTGTGGTTCTACTAATACGATATTAAACATATATATCCTTTTTATAACACTTCCATTAATCGCACAACGTGCGCCCTGTCATGGTGAACGCCCTTGAAAGCGAAGCGATTCGAGAACCATGACGCTTTTTTGCTTCGTTTTTTCTAAAAAAATGAAGAGAGAAACAACGCCTCAACCCAAGTGATAGGAAATACAATAAAACCTCATGAATATTTCTAAAATATTACAGTTTTATTCCCATTAACAAAGACTCTATCGTTAAGCACTAGTGCCAAGGCACGTGAAAGTACTACCTTCTCTCCGTCACGCCCTGCTCTTTGCATATCTTTCCAACTTAAACGATGGTTTACAGGGATAACATCTTGTGCAATGATCGGACCTTCATCCAAATCATCTGTCACAAAGTGTGCCGTAGCACCAATGATCTTCACCCCTCTTTCAAAAGCTTGTTTATAAGGATTTGCACCTATAAATGCCGGTAAAAATGAGTGGTGGATGTTAATGATCTTTTCAGGATATGCTTTCACAAATGTAGGTGTTAAAATACGCATATATTTGGCAAGAACGATGTTGTCAAACTCACACTTATCTACAAGTTCCATGACTTGAGATTCATGCTCTTCTCTACTCATACCATCTGCTGGCACATGAAAGAAAGGAATGTCAAATCTTCCTACAAGCTCTTCAAGCGTATCATGGTTAGCTATGACACACTGTATGGTCGCACCCAACTCACCATCTGCATGACGAATAAGTATATCACCCAAAGCATGAGACTCTTTTGTCGCCAAGATAACGATCTTCTTATCTTTAGGTACTATAACTCTAATATGGGCATCTTCAGGAGCCACTGTTTTAAGTGAGGCAAGTAGTTCATCTACATCAAAAAGACCTGAGACAACCGTACGCATAAAAAATCTTCCATGCTCTTTATCAACAAACTCACGGTTATTATCGATGTTAAGATCTCTGTCAAAAAACACTTTAGAGATCTTATAGACCAATCCCTTAGCATCTTTACAATCTATAAGTACTCTTGCTTTTTTTTCCATTAAAAAACCTTAAAAAAGTTACAACTGATTTGAGTAACCAGTTGCGTGAGTACTCTACTGAAGAGAACTCAATTAGCGTAGCATATGGAGCTTTGCTTTATATGCGTTATTTCGATGCATAATCCGCGATGATATCACCCATCTCTGTACATGTACAGATCTCTTTGGCATCATAATCACCAAGATCACCGGTACGGTATCCTTCGCTCAATGCTTTTTTAATAGCACTGTCAATTTTATCTGCAGCAACATTTTCACCAAGTGCATAACGAAGCATCATACTTGCAGATGAAATGGTCGCAAGTGGATTTGCGATACCCTGACCAGCGATGTCCGGTGCTGAACCATGGATAGGTTCATAAAGTCCTACACCTTTTCCTGTACTTGCACTTGGTAATAACCCAATAGATCCAGAAAGCATAGATGCCGCATCTGAAAGAATGTCACCAAAAATATTACCTGTCAAGATCACATCAAATTGTTTAGGATCACGTATAAGTTGCATCGCAGCATTATCTACATACATGTGAGAAAGTTCTACTTCAGGGTAATCTTTTGCTACCTCTTCTACAGTCTCTCTCCAGAATTGACTTACTTCCAGTACATTTGCCTTGTCTACAGAACAGATACGCTTATCCCGTTTCATAGCGATATCAAAAGCGATCACAGCGATACGCTCTACTTCTTCTTTTGTATAAACCATAGTATTAAATGCTCTATCTTCATGTAACTCTCTAGGCTGACCAAAGTAGATACCACCTGTAAGTTCACGAACAACCATGATATCCACACCTTTGATCACTTCTGGCTTCAAGCTTGATGCATTTACTAGTTCATCATATACCATCGCTGGTCTGAGGTTTGCAAATGTTCCCATCTCTTTACGGATAGCAAGTAGTCCTGACTCAGGACGTAAATGTCTCTCAAGGTTGTCCCATTTAGGTCCACCAATCGCTCCAAAAAGTACGGCATCACACTTTTTTACACCTTGTACAGTAGCATCTGGAAGAGGTACTCCCGTTTCATCGATAGCAGCACCACCAAGTAACATCTCTTCATACTTAAGAGTAAATCCTTCATGAACAGAAACTGCATCAAGTACTTTTATCGCCTCATCTATGATCTCAGGACCTATCCCGTCACCTTTAATTACACCAATTTTATAAGTACTACTCATTACGCATTCTCTCTTATCTCTTTTTTTGCAAACTCTATAAGTCCGCCTGCATCTACCAACTCTTGCATAAACTCTGGAATTGGTGAAAATTTATATGTTTTTGCTTGAGAAACATTGATCACTTCACCTGCATCCATATCTACTCTTACTGTATCACCTTCTTCTATCTCAGCTGCTTCTTCAAGTTCAAAGATAGGAAGTCCCATATTAAACGCATTTCTATAAAAAATACGTGCAAATGTAGGTGCGATCACAGCAGATACACCTGCCGCTTTCAATGCGATGGGTGCATGTTCACGACTTGAACCACACCCGAAGTTTTCACCTGCAACGATAATGTCACCTTCAGACATCTTAGAAACAAACGAAGGGTCTGCATCTTCCATTACGTACTTTGCTAACTCTTGTGCATCAGATGTATTCAAGTATCTTGCTGCGATGATCAGATCTGTATCGATATTATCACCAAACTTCCAAACTTTACCTTGCAAATTAAATCCTTAGATGGGGCTACCCGTAAATATTTTCGCGATTATAGCAAAAAAAACATATATTGCCAAATTTTATGCTAAAAAATAGTACTTTTTCGGTATAATCCACCTTAATCAAAACTGAAACAAATTCAAGGATCAAAATGGCAGCAAAAGACAGCATGAAGAACATAGAGGCGTTATTTAAGTCTAAGAAAAAAGGTGATGTGGTTACATTTGAGAACATTGCCAAAGAATTTACTAAACAGCCCACTGCTGCACAGGCAAAGAAGATCCATAGCTTTGCTACAGATGCAAAAACAGAGATCATCTCTGCATCTGAATATGCTAAGTTCCTTATAGAGAAAGAGAATAAAAGGCGCGAAGATGCAAGAAAAAGACTTGCGGACGGTGAGAGTGAAGATGAGTTTGACCTACACAAAGAAAAAGAGCTTCTAGAGTGGAGCCGTTCTGACTCCCCTGTAAGAATGTACCTGCGTGAAATGGGTAAGATTCCACTTCTAACAAAAGAAGAAGAAGTAGATCTTTCTATGCGTATCGAAGAAGGTGAAGACATCATCATCGATGCAATCTGTTCTGTTCCTTACCTAATAGGTTATATTATCAACTACAAGGAGCCTTTGCTTAATCGTGAAAGACGTGTAAAAGAGCTCTTTAAAAGTTTTGAAGATGATAAAGGCGACAGTGATAAAGAAGGGGCTGACGAATCTGACAATGATGATACTACACCAAAAGATGATAAAAGAGTAAAACAGGTTGTAGACAGCTTTAAGCAACTCGAAAAAGCAAAAAAAGAGTGGATGAAAGCACGTGAAGAACTTGATAAATTTTTAGAAACCGAAGAGGATCCGGTAAAGATAGTACATGAGCGTCTTAAGATAGCATTTAAAAAACAGCTTTTAAAAATGGCTCTTTTAAATCTTGGACCAACATCCAAGCTTATCAATGAGCTTGTAAAAGCCATGGAGACTGCACTTAAATCAGATGACTCTTTTGACAAAGAGTTAAAACGTTTGGAGTATAAACTTCCTCTATTTAACGATACGCTTAGAGCAAATCACCAGAAACTACTTGATAATATTATCAATATGGATAAAGATGACATCATCGATTCAGTACCTGAGACTACGATGGTAAGTACATATGTAGAGATCAAAAAACTTTTTGAAACAAGAGAAGCATCTAAAGGTGGTTTTGATCTCACTGAAGAGAAACTCCAGGAGATATTAGGTCAGATACGTCAAGGTAAAGCAAAATCAGAAGTGGCTAAAACACGTATGGCAAAATCAAACCTTAGATTGGTTGTTTCTATCGCAAAGCGTTATACAAACCGTGGTCTTCCATTCCTTGACCTCATCCAAGAAGGTAACATAGGCCTTATGAAGGCTGTTGATAAATTTGAGTATGAAAAAGGGTACAAGTTCTCAACTTATGCAACATGGTGGATACGACAAGCGATCTCAAGAGCTATTGCAGACCAGGCAAGAACGATACGTATTCCAATACACATGATCGAAACGATCAACCGTATCAACAAGATCATCAGAAAGCACCTTCAAGAGACAGGTAAAGAGCCAGATCTAGATACGATCGCAAAAGAAGTTGGACTCTCAGTAGATAAAGTAAAAAATGTCATCAAAATCACAAAAGAACCAGTTTCTCTTGAGACACCTGTAGGTGATGAAGATGATGGTAGATTTGGTGACTTCATCGAAGACAAGACAACACTCAGTCCAACAGATGTTGTTCTTAAAGATGACCTGAACAACCAGATTGACGAAGTACTTGACCAGCTTAACGAAAGAGAAAAGGCTGTTATCCGTATGCGTTTTGGTCTTTTAACTGATGAAAGTGACCGAACCCTTGAAGAGATAGGTAAAGAGCTTTCAGTAACGCGTGAGAGAGTAAGACAGATAGAATCATCTGCAATCAAAAAACTTAAACACCCTAAAGTGGGAAGAAAACTCAAAAACTACATCGAAGAGTAAACCTTTTCTTTATAGCCTATACACTTTATGCTTTTTGCATAAAGTGTAAACCTACCAATTTTTCCAAAACTTCTAACACATCATCCTCATCACTTAATGACTGTACTATAGTATGTATACAGGCTTCATAGGCATCAAAACCTTTTACCATCAGTTTTGCAGAATAGACTAAAAGTCTTGTGGAAACAGCTTCTTGAATATCTGTATCACTTAGGTTTCGTATGTCTCCAGCTATTGAGACAAGCTTTTTTGCTGTCTCTTCGTCTATCCCACTCTCTTTGATGATAATATTTTTTTCCGTTTCAGCTTCTGGATAATCAAATTCCAAAGAGATAAAACGTTGTTTTGTACTAGGCTTCATGCCTTTTAGTACATTCTGATATCCCGGATTATAGGAAACTACTAACATGAAGTCAGGGTGCGCTTCTATAACTTCCCCTGTCCTATCTATGGGCAATACACGACGATAATCAGCCAAGGAGTGTAGAACTACGGTGGTGTCTTTTCTAGCTTCTATAATCTCATCGAGGTAGCAGATACCGCCCTCTCTTACTGCTTTAGTCAAAGGACCATCCTGCCAGTAAGTACCATTCTCATCAATGAGGTGACGGCCTACCAGGTCAGCTGCTGAAAGATCATCATGACAGACTACAGTGTAGACATCTCTGTTTAACTTTTCTCCCATGTATTCTATAAACCGTGTTTTTCCACAACCTGTAGGACCTTTGATGAGTACAGGTAGAGTCATCCCTGCAGATGTTTCAAACAACTCAACTTCATTTCCTTGTGCTAAATAGTATATATTTGACATATTTTTCCTTTACTGTTTCATTATTTTGTTAAATTGATATAGACTTCGGGGATTACTTTTGGTAGCTTTTGACCATCACGCACTACGGCAAATCCATTTCTTCCAAAGAGATAAGAGAGATACTCTTTAGCATCCAGATCAACGGTGATACAAAAAGGTGTAATACCTTTCTTTTTCACTTCCTCTATGGCTTTTTTGGTATCTTCTATCCCATATCTTCCATCGTATCTGTCTTCATCATTAGGTTTACCGTCACTGATAATGAGAAGAAGTTTATTTGTACTCTGTTGTTTATCTAAGATCTTCGCAGACTCTCGTATGGCTGCACCTAGTCGTGTATAGTACTGAGGTTGCATCGTATCTATACGACCACGGATAAGATCTGAATATTTGTCATTAAAGTTTTTAATGATATTAAAATAAACTTTTTTATTTTGCAAAGATGAAAAAGAATAGATAGCAAACTTATCTTGCAGTTTTTCCAATGCTTCAGAAAAGACCATAAGTCCATCTTTTATCACATCAATGATACGTACATCTTGTGTAATACCGCCTTCTGTAGAAAGTGAAACATCAGCTAAAATGAGTGTTGCCATATCTCTGGTTTTTTTTTCATAGGTAGTATAAAAATTTTGATGGTGCATAGATTTGTTTTGATGCCCTTTATAGTCTATCCATGTATCCATGTTTATTTCATCCCCGTATGGGAGCCTGTCGTTTTTGATCTTATCCAGTTCAAGAAGATCTAGTTCCCCTTGTATTTTTTTAACGGTTTTCTTTAGTCTCTTAGGCAATTCTATAGGGATGACGTTAAGTGTAACTTGGGGTTTAATTCGTACATAGTTGATAAGGTAATCATTTTTTCTATAGTCCCATTCATCAATGAGATGCCCTTTTCCAAGAGGATATATCTCGGTCATATCCGGTTGAAGATCTAAATCCATTTTAATCCTCGATGAGAGGTTTACCTGTTTTTTTCCTATGGTGATCTCATCCAGGTCTTCAGCATGATAAAGAGCATCTTCATCAAAGCTGTCATCTTCCATACGATCTACATTGACCTGTTCAAAGATACTCATAAGCGATTCGGGTAAAAAAGCAAGGAAACCATCTGTTTCTTTGTCATCATCCATTTGATTACTTTGCTTTTTCATATCCAGAGTATCAGTCTTATCTTTATCCTGTTCTCTCTGTAATTCTTCTTCCTCATTAGAATTAGTGGTTTTATTGTTAGTTATTATCGGTGGATAGATCCATAAAGGATTTGGGTAATCATTGATTAAATCTTCATTATTTTGTTCATCTAAAGAGTTAATAAATGATAACTGTTCAAACTGCTCACTGAGGTAGTGGGTAGCATTTTTATAAAAGTGTTCAAATCCACTGTATTTAGAAGTTAACTCCATTACAGCCTGGTTATTTTGTTCTTTTAGATTTTCACTGCTTATATTCACTTTACTGACCATAGCTATAAGCCAATAGTAGTGCATTTCATTTTGTTCTTTTGTTGGAAAGTATGCAAATGATGCAGGTAAATAGATAGACTTTTCATCTTGCCAGGTCAGGAAAAACTCTTTACCTAAAAACGATACTTTTTGAAGTAGTGTTCGAGATGTTTCGACATATCGTTTGTCTGTTACATGAAGTTCTTTACCTTGTTCACCACCTAGAAGATGGTGAAAAATATTGAGTGACTTTGAAATATCGGCAAAGTAAACACGCTCATCTTCATGAAACTTATTTACTTTTTTGTTGAGATATTTGTCCCAAACTTTACCAATACTCTCTTCAAACTCAAACCAATAATGAAGCATTCTTCTACTTTATGCAAGTTGCTCTTGTTCTTCTTTTACGAAGAAAGAAGCAAAATAAGTGATAAGTCCTGCAAAGACTAGAAGTCCAAATGTAGCACGTACAGTGTAAACACCAGCGATAGACGCTTGTGATTCCATAAACCCTAACAATTCTGTACCAACTCTTTGATCAAATATCTGCATGATACCTGCTGTTGTTAAAGAAAGTGTCAGTCCGAGCATACCAATGTTCATCATCCAAAAAGACTTAAGTTCTACAGCTTGCGATTTTTTAGAATTTCCATGTGGACGTCCTCTCAAAATAGGCATTGCATACGAGACTATTGTAAATATGATCATAATATATGCACCATAAAAAGACAAGTGACCATGTGCTGCTGTAAGTTGAGTACCATGTGTAAACATGTTTACCGGTGCCAATGTGTGCATGAAGCCCCAAACACCGGCTCCCAAGAATGCCATTACAGCTGTTCCTTTTGCCCAAGTAAGTGCCATCTCATTATCATGTTGGATCTTTCTATCTTTTGCCATAGCAAAGGCAAATAGTATCATCAGGAAGAATGGTAAAGGCTCAGCTGCTGAGGCGATAGATCCTATCCATAACCAATACTCAGGTGTACCAATGTAGAAGAAGTGGTGTCCTGTACCTAATATACCAGATATCATTGTCATTGCAATGATAAGATAAAGCCATTTATCTATGTGTTCTCTGTCTACACCCGTAACTTTGATGAGTACAAATGCCAATATCGCACCAAGAATGAGTTCCCAAGTTGCTTCTACCCATAAGTGAACAGTAAACCACCATAAAAACTTATCTAAAACAAGGTTTTCAGGTACATAAAATGCTAAGAGAAAAAATGCTGCCATGAAAAACAATCCTGTAAGTAACACAGTAGTAACAACTGTTTTTCTTCCCAAGATCACAGTCATAGTGACGTTAACAATATAAGAGACAACCACTAAAACAATACCAAGTTTTGTAGGTAATGGCTGCTCTAAAAACTCCCGACCCATGGTTGGTAAAAGATTGTTAAAGGTAAGCTCTGTAAGTTCTGCATATGGAACAAAAAGATACCCCAGAATAGTTGCTACACCTGCTGCTGCAAACACCCAAAAAGTGATGATGGCTAGCTTAGGACTCCAAAGTTCTCTTTCTGACTCTTCAGGTATGAGGTAGTAAGTAGCGCCCATAAAACCAAACAAGATCAGTACTATAAGTAAATTTGTATGTACCATTCTGAGTACATTAAACGGAATGAGTGGAAATAAAAAGTCTCCAAACAAATATTGTATTGCCATAAGCAGACCAAACAAGATCTCTCCGGCTAACAGAATCAATGCAAAAATAAAATATGGTTTTGCGACCATTTGTGATGTGTATTTCATACTATCTCCTATCCTTCAATGGTTGGTGGCCATTCATTTGTATCAACCTTAGATGTCCAGATCAAGAAATCTGAAAGTGAATTCACCTCTTCTTCACTTAAGTTAAACTGTGGCATTTTTCTTCTGTCAGGAATAGCCAATGGTTGTGAAGCCATCCAACCCAACATGTATCCCTTAAATGTACTTTCATCCGAAGCACCTTTTCGTTGAAATACATTGCCTAATTCAGGTGCAAAATATGCGCCCTCTCCCAAAATCGTGTGACAACCCACACAGTTATTTTTTTCCCATAATGCTTTACCGGCAACTACGGAGTGACTCATAGCAACTTCATTTGATCGCTCTGGTATTCGTTTTACCGTGTCAAAAGTAAGCCCAAAAAATATCAATAGTGCAAACATACCGCCACCATAATAGATATTTTTGGCCATACTTTTCGTTATACGTTCAGTCATAAATTCATCCTTTTTTAAATTCTACCTTTAAGTAGTATTTAGTATTGTATCTCTAAAATATTTAATTCTACCTTTAAGTAGAAATTAAATATTTTTTGTATAATATTGTGAAATCTATATAAGGATCTACGGTGCAATTACTTAATTCATCAAAATATGCTATACGTATATTAGGTTATATTGCGAATCATAAAGGTGAACAACTCTGCAATGCCAAAGAACTCTCTGAAGCGTTGGATATCCCCTATAAATTCTTGACAAAAATTATGATGAAGTTAGTAAACGCAGATCTAATTCTCTCAATACGAGGACGAGAAGGTGGATATAAACTTTCTAAACCGGCTTCGAGTATCGCCATTATAGAAGTATTAAACCATTTTAATGAATTTCCTGATGATCAACAATGTATCTTAGGTATCGGGTTATGTGACAGTAAAAAAAAGTGCGCATTACATGACCAGTGGGTACAACCCAAAAATATGATAAAAAAAATGTTTGAAAATACTACATTGGAAGATATAGATAGTGACAGTTTTAAAATATGATCTCAAAACCTAGATCTAAGGCATCTCTCCCTCCAGGTGATTTTGCCATTTGGATCATTATCTATGTGGAATTAGTGACTTTCGCTGCACTATTTATAGGATATGCATTTGCCAGAAGAGCGGATGTGGAACTTTTTAATCAATCACAACTTTTATTAGACCAAAGATCCGGATTTATTAACACACTTATACTCATTACATCAAGCTACTTTCTTGTAAAAGCTATCCAGGTTATCAAAACAATCGATCATGAAAAAGCATCCATACTATCATCAAGATGGCTGTTAGCAACTATAGGACTGGGCAGCAGCTTTATTATGATCAAGATTATAGAGTTCTCAGATAAATTTGAACAAGGCATTCACCTTAGTACCAATACATTTTTTATGTTCTATATCATCTTAACTGCATTTCACTTTATGCATGTACTTTTAGGACTTATCATACTCTATGCTGTTTATAAAAAAACGAAGTTAGGTGGCTATAGTAAACATGATCATAGAGGTATGGAAACGGGTGCGTCTTACTGGCATCTAGTTGACCTACTTTGGATAGTCTTATTTCCACTCATCTATATTATGAGGTAAGTTTGTGAAGAATATATGGATAATTCTAATACTATTAACACTCTTTGCTTTTTTGCTTGGATGGTTCAAGTTGGTTAATTCACTTTTGGTTTCTATCTTGCTTGTCACAACATTTATCAAAGGTCAGATTGTAAGTGACTATTTTATGGGACTGAGAGAGGTTACTTTAAAATACAGGATCATTCCTACAATGTGGCTACTAATCGTTCTTTCTTTTATAGCTATCGCTTATTATTTACCAATATCTAACTAAAATATATTATTTTGCTATTGAATCTTTGTAACGTATAGACATTACACGAAATTAGCTATAATGCTTTTTCAAAAATGTGTACATTCAAAGGACCCTCTAATGCCTCAGCCAAAATTCTTCGCTCTCATAATCGGTACAGAGATACTCAACCGTCGTAGGGCAGATAAACATTTTGACTTTGTAACAAAATCTTTAACAGAAAAAGGATATACACTCTCAGGTTCCTTCATCATTGAAGATGACCCCGCATTGATCATTCAAACTATCAGATATATAGCCTCACAAGATAACCCTGTGCTATTTTCATTTGGAGGTATAGGTTCGACACCTGATGACCACACAAGAAAATGTGCTTCAATAGCACTAAAAGACGGAGTACTTTATACACATCAAGAAGCCAAAAATATTATCGTTGATAAGCTTGGTAAAAAAGCCTACCCCTATTCTGTACGTATGGCAGAACTGCCAAAAGGT
>CBFHPE010000030.1:0-20515 GCA_965657515.1 Sulfurovum sp. | reverse complement strand
TTACCAAGTCTGTTATCGAAGTTTCTTGTTGATGTAGAGAATACCCATGCATTCTGTTTAACAGCTGCCTGGTTACCCATACATAAAGAACATCCTGGAGGTTCGATACGTGCTCCAGCCATTCCAAATACAGAGTAGTACCCTTCTTCTGTCAACGTCTTCTCGTCCATTTTAGTTGGAGGACAGATCCAAAGTTTTGTTTCAACTTGACCTTCTCCTCTAAGTACTTCTGCATTGGCTCTAAAGAGACCAATATTCGTCATACAAGAACCAACAAATACTTCATCAACTTCAGTTCTGAGACCTGCTTCATGAACTTCAGTCAATGTTTTAACATCGTCAGGATCATTTGGACATGCTACGATCGGTTCAGTAATTTCTGACATATTGATCTCGATAACAGCTGCATACTCAGCATCAGCATCAGCTTTCATAAGTACCGGGTTTGCGATCCAGTCTCTCATCTTCTGTGCTCTTCTTTCAAGAGTCGCTTTATCTTCATATCCTTGGGCGATAAGCTCCCCAATAAGAGCAATATTTGACTCAAGGTATTCAATGATAGGTTCTTTATCAAGATTAACTGTACATGCCGCAGCTGAACGCTCAGCAGATGCATCAGAAAGTTCAAATGCCTGTTCACATTTTAATGACTCTAGACCTTCGATCTCAAGTATACGTCCAGCAAAGATATTTTTCTTACCAGCTTTTTCAACAGTTAAAAGACCATCTTTGATCGCTTGGTGAGGAATGGCATTTACCATATCTCTAAGTGTGATACCTGGTTGCATTTCACCTGAGAATCTTACAAGTACAGATTCTGGCATAGTAAGTGGCATAGAACCAGTCACTGCTGCAAACGCAACAAGACCAGAACCAGCTGGGAAAGAGATACCAATTGGGAATCTTGTATGACTATCACCACCTGTACCAACAGTATCAGGAAGACACATTCTGTTCAACCATGAGTGGATTACACCATCACCTGGTCTAAGTGTGAAACCTTTTCTTTCTGTCATGAAATCAGGAAGTGTATGCTGAAGTTTGATATCTGCTGGTTTTGGGTAAGCAGATGTGTGACAGAATGATTGAAGTACAAAGTCAGCACCAAAGCTAAGTGCTGCAAGGTCTTTTACTTCATCTCTTGTCATCGCACCAGTTGTATCTTGTGAACCAACTGTTGTACATATAGGCTCAGCGTAAACACCAGGTTTTATACCATCCATACCGGCAGCTTTTCCTACCATTTTCTGGGCAAGAGTGAAACCTTTACCATTATCAGCAGGCACGTCAGGAGTCATGAAAATATCTCCAGCATCCATTCCCAGTGCTTCTCTTGCTTTTACAGTGAGACCCTTACCGATGATAAGTGATACACGTCCCCCTGCTCTCATCTCATCTGGAAGTGTATTAGGTTCAAGTTTGAATTCAGAAACTACCTCTCCATCTCTTTCGATGACACCGTCAAAAGGCTTAAGTGTGATCACATCACCAGTATTGATCTCTCCTACAGGAGCTTGGATAGGGATACATCCTGAATCTTCTGCTGTGTTGAAGAAAATCGGAGCGATGATATCACCGATAACCACACCACCTGTTCTACTACCCGGAATGAAAGGAATATCTTCACCCATATGCCATTGAAGTGAGTTGATACCAGATTTTCTTGAAGAACCTGTACCTACAACATCACCAACATATACAAGTGGATTTCCTTTTGCTTTGAGCTCTTTCATAGTATCTAATGGATTATCCATTCTGTTGACTAGGAATGCGTTTGCATGAAGAGGCACATCTGCTCTTGTGAATGCTTCTGATGCAGGAGAAAGATCATCAGTGTTCGTCTCACCTGGAATTTTATATACAGTAAGAGTGATCTCTTTTTCCATTTCTGGTTTGTTGTAGAACCACTCTGCATTTGCCCAAGATTCAATAATGCCTTTTGCAAGTGCATTACCATTATCCATAAGTGCTTTTACATCATTGAATGAATCATAAACAAGAAGTGTGTTTTTTAATTGCTGTGCCGCAGATTCTGCCACAGTCTCATTAGATGAAGAGAGTGCATCTACAAGAGGTGCCACATTAAATCCACCTAACATTGTTCCCAAGATCATTGTTGCAAGTATTGCATCGATCTCAGTACATGTCGCTTTACCTTGAATGATGTCATTTAAGAATGCAGCTTTTATGTACGCAGCATCATCCACACCTGCAGGAATTTTATTTTTAAATAATTCCATAGCGTATTCGCTATCTACGATAGGATCAGCTTTTAGTAGTTCAACAAGTTCTGCTGTCTGTTCAGCTGTCAATACCAGTGGTGGTACCCCTAGTTCAGCACGCTCAGCTGTGTGTGCTTTATACTCTTCTAATAAGGCCATGATTGTCTCCTAAATAATTTTTTATACAGCATACTACTCCTAAAAAATCGTACATTAGTCGCAATTGATTGAATAAGCAATAATTTGTATTTACAAGATGTCCATTTTATTTATCTATCATCATAAAATATATACCTAAAAAAGTTCAAATTGATAACAAAAAAGGGAATATCCTTTTATCTGTAAGTTCTCTAATTGATATAAATTTTCTAAGTAATGAAGATTTTCTGAATGTATATATATAATGAAAAGAATGACAAAAATATAAAGTTATATAATTTTAACTTAAGAATAATAATTAATCTTATTCAAAAATACGATTGATATACGACTATTTTGTTTTATATTTACGATAACAAATTATCTATAATGATCATACAAGATGATTATTACCTATAGATTTTAAGGAGTTTATGTGTCAAATGAATTAATGTTAGCATCTTCTGTTTTTGTCCTCATTGGTATTCTTCTCGCAGCAGTCTTTATGCTGACTAAATATCTTGGACCCTCTAGAAAAGAGGGAGAAAATAAAAATACTGTTTATGAAAGTGGTATAAGTAAGCCAGTCGGCGGCACCAACATAAAGTTTAGCATTAAGTTTTATATTGTTGCTATCCTCTTCGTAATTTTTGATGTGGAGATCATCTTTATGTTTCCATGGGCTGTGAATGTAAGAGAACTGGGTTACTTAGGATTAGCAGAGATGTTTACTTTTATGGCGCTTCTCTTTGCAGGTTTAATTTATATATATAAGAAAAAGGCATTATTATGGGATTAGAAGAAGAACATTCCCTAGGTGACTCTGTATTGGTTACAAAACTTGATACAGCAGTTAACTGGGCTAGGTCATACTCGATGTGGCCTATGGTATTTGGAACAGCATGTTGTGGTATAGAGTTTATGTCTGTTGCCGCATCTAAACATGATGTTTCCAGATTTGGGGCTGAAGTGGTTCGTTTTTCACCACGACAAGCCGACCTTTTAGTAGTAGCTGGAACTATCAGTTATAAACAAGCACCTATACTTAAAAAAATATATGACCAAATGCCTGAACCTAAATGGGTTATCTCTATGGGAGCTTGTGCATGTAGTGGTGGATTTTATGACAACTACACAACGGTTCAAGGTATTGATGAGATCATCCCTGTTGATGAGTATATCGCAGGGTGTCCACCTAGACCAGAAGCTTTCTTTGATGCACTTATGAGAATTCAGGAAAAATCCAAAAAAGAATCAGTGACACAAAAAGATCGTCAACACAATAAAGATTTTAAAGGTTTCTTAGATGCATAATAAAGTCTATGAAGTATCTCACGATAAAGTAAGAGAGACCATTATATCACTTAAAGAGAATGAAGATTTTACTTTATTACTTGATATAACGGCTACAGATTATCTCAATTATCCTAACCATACTGGGGAACGATTTGCTGTGGTCTATATCTTACGTGACAGCAGTTTTAAAAATGAAGTTATAGTAAAAACCATGGTGGATGATACCACATTGTCTTTACCAACGATCAGCGATCTCTACTACGCAGCCAATTGGGGCGAAAGAGAAACGTTTGATCAGTATGGCATTATGTTTGAGGGGCATCCTAACCTAAAAAGAATACTCAATCACCATCAATTTGTTGGGCATCCATTAAGAAAAGATTATGAGATCACCGATCGACAGATCTGTACCCATACTGAAGATCTTATGGATGAAATGCGTCCTCTTTTAAAACAAAAAGGTTTAGAAGAAGATGAAGTGATGCTTCTAAACGTAGGACCATCCCACCCAGCTTCCCATGGAACTATAAGAAACCTTTTGGCAATGGAAGGTGAGACAATAACATCAGCTGTTACTGAGATAGGGTACCTTCACAGAGGTTTTGAAAAAGCATGTGAAACGCACAGTTACAATCAGATCATTCCTTATACGGACAGGTTAAATTACTGTTCAGCTATATTAAATAATATAGGATTTTGTAAAACCGTTGAAGAGATGTTAGATGTTGAAATACCTGAAAGAGCTAAATTTATACGTGTGATCATAGGAGAGCTTAGCCGTATCATGGATCATGCTGTTTGTAATGCAGCTAATTGTGTGGATCTAGGTGGACTGACTAACTTCTGGTATATCTTTAACCCAAGAGATGAAGCCTATGAAATACTCTCCAAGCTTACAGGTGCCAGACTTACAAACTCCTACACTCGTCTTGGAGGAGTAAGTTATGATCTATATGATGGTTTTGAAGAAGAGCTTGAATCAGTACTGAAGTCTACAGAAAAAGCTATTGATGATGCACTTTCATTGATCGCTCACAACAAGATCTTTTTAGATAGAACCCAGGATGTGGGTGTTATAAAACAAGATTTTGCCATAAATGCAGGTATAACCGGTCCAAACCTACGTGCTACAGGTATAGCTTCTGATATGCGTAAAGATAAACCTTACTATCATTATGACAGTTTTGATTTTGATGTGGTTGTGGGAAGTCATGGTGATATTTATGATCGTATGATGTTACGCTTTGAAGAGATGATCCAGAGTATTCGTATCATTAGACAAGCTATGAAAAATATGCCTGATGGAGCTATTATTACTGATAACAGAGCCATTTCTCTCCCTCCCAAAGATCAGGTTTACGGATCGATTGAAGGAATGATGAACCAATTTAAACTGGTCTTTGAAGGGGTTAAGGTACCAAAAGGTGAGTACTACTCTGCTACAGAGGCAGCCAATGGTGAACTTGGCTTCTATGTGGTAAGTGATGGTTCAGGAACACCACATAAAGTGAAGTGTAGACCACCCTGCTTCTATGCGTTAGGTGCTTACTCCAACATTATTGAGGATACGATGCTCGCAGATGCTATTGTCACTATGGCAAGTTTGAATTTTATTGCAGGGGAGTTTGACAGATAATGGAAAAATTTACATTTACACCTAAAAACAAAAAAGAATTTGAAAAACTTTCAAAACGATATCCTCAACTTGATTCTATGATGTTACCAGCACTATGGTTAGTCCAGGAACAAGAAGGTTGGATAAGTCCTGAAGCGATGATAACTGTTGCAGACATGCTTTCTACTACTCCTATACGAGTCTATGAAGTTGTAACCTTCTACACAATGTTCAATACAAAACCAATAGGTACACATCATATTGAGGTATGTAAAACAACCTCTTGTATGTTATGTGGAAGCAAAGAGATCATCTCTTATCTTGAAGATACTCTTGATATTAAACCTGGAGAGACAAGTAAGGATGGTCAGTTTACCCTTTCTGTGGTTGAATGTCTGGGTTCATGCGGAGGTGCTCCTATGTTGGCATTCAATGGAGATTATGTAGAGAATCTTACGATAGAAAAGGTACAAAACTTACTGAAGGAGTCTTCAAATGGTAACTAAAATTGTGAGTAAGAAATTTGATATCCCTGAGTCTTATAAACTTGAAACTGCACTCAAAAATGGCGCGTATGGTTCACTTGATAAACTATTTACTATGACACCTGATGAAGTGATAACAGAAGTTGAAAAGTCAAAATTAAGAGGTAAAGGTGGTGGTGGAGCTCTATGTGGTGAGAAATGGAGATATATGCCAACTGATGACCCGCGTCCTGCCTACCTAATAGTCAATGCAGATGAGAGTGAGCCTGGTACTTTTAAAGATAGAGAAGTGATGGATAAAGACCCTCACCTGCTCATCGAAGGGATTATCTGTTCTTCGTATGCTATGAATATTCATTCTGCTTACATTTATATTCGCGGTGAGTACGTATGGCTTGCAGATAGACTCAATGCTGCTATAGATGAAGCATATGAAGCAGGTATTATCGGTGAAACTCTGATGAATGGTAAGTGTGACTTCAAGTTAGACATTGTTGTCCATCGTGGTGCAGGAGCATATATATGTGGTGAAAAATCTGCATTGATTGAATCACTTGAAGGTAAAAGAGGTCATCCAAGACTCAAACCACACCAAAAAGAGTGTGAATGGTTCTTTGGTAACCCTGCAACAGTTAACAATGTAGAGACCATCGCTTCAGTGCCACACATTGTCGAGAACGGATATGAGGGTTATACCCAGCATGGTACAGAAAAGTCACCAGGCACTATGCTTTTTGCTCTTAGCGGACCTGTAAAAAACCCCGGAGTCTATGAGTTAGCTTATGGTCTAAAAATGATCGATGTCATTAATACCCTTGGTGGAGGAATGAAAGAAGGTAAAAAACTCAAAGCTGTCATTCCAGGGGGTGTATCCTGCCCTATCTTGACTGTAGATGAAGTAGAAAAAGCAGTACTTGATTATGAATCCATGTGGGACATAGGTTCTACATTGGGTACCGGAGGTATGGTGATCATAGATGAAGATGCATGTATGGTAGAAGTAGCAAAAAATATCATAGAGTTTTATCACCATGAATCGTGTGGACAGTGTACACCATGTAGAGAAGGAACTGGTTGGATAGACAAGATCCTTCATGATGTCATAGCACAAAAAGGTGAACTTAGTGATATTCAGACCATTAGTGATGTCTGTGACACGATGAATGGTAAAACCATTTGTGTTTTTGCTCCTGCCGTTTCTGATATTATCGGGAGTATTGTTGTGAAATTTAAAGATGAGTTTGAAGCCTACATAGCAGGCGATCAAGCATCAAGTAGCAAGGAGTCATAGATGAGTGAAATCGTCACTATAACTATAGATGGTAAAGATGTAGAAGCAGTTAAAGGCTCAGTGCTGATAGATTATCTGTTTAAAGAAAATATAGATATTCCACATTTCTGTTATCACCCTGCTTTGGGAACAGACGGAAACTGTAGAATGTGTATGGTAGAGATCGAGGGCTCCAAACGTCCTCAGATCTCTTGTGATACACCCGTAAAAGAAGGAATGATCGTACGTACTCAGGGTGAAAACATTGAGAGTGTCCGTCGTGATATCTTAGAAATGGAGCTCATCAACCACCCTATCGATTGTCCTACCTGTGATCAGGCAGGAGAATGTAAACTTCAAGACTACTACATGCAAGGCGGTTTTTATGAGAGTCGTCTTGAAGCAGAAAATAAAAATCGTGCCAAAAAAGCTGTAGACCTTGGTAAGAGTGTCATGCTTGACCAAGAAAGATGTGTTTTGTGTACACGTTGTACCAGATTTACGAAAGAAATTACACACACCAATGAGTTGGGTGTTTTTTCAAGAGCAGATCACTCGGTGATAAGTACTTTCCCTGGTCAGGAACTTGAGAGCGATTATTCTATGAATGTGGTTGATCTTTGTCCTGTGGGTGCATTGACTAGTAAAGATTTTAGATTTAACCAACGTGTATGGTTTCTGGAAACATTTAATGCTATTTGTAGTGGCTGTTCCCGAGGATGTAATGTCTATGTTGATCACAAAAAAGAAAAGTACAAAGATGATCAGATCTTTAGATTTAGACCACGTGAAAATCATGATGTCAATGGTTACTTTATCTGTGATGAGGGAAGACTGAGCTATAAAGATGAAAATGACAACAGAATAACGGATGCCTTCATCAACCAAAACCTTGTTTCTCCAAAAGAAGCTATTGCAAACATCACAGATATACTTCATACAAAACCAGAAGATACACTCTTACTGGTCTCTCCATTTTTATCAAATGAAGAGTTAGAAATGTTTAAAGATTACGCTAAGGGAAGTGGCGTCGAACTTTCAGGCTATTCACCTCAATACAAAGATAAAACATTTGCTGATGATATGTTACGTACCTCTGACAGATCTCCTAACCGTGCGGGTATGAAAGCCCTTAAGATCAGTGAGACTAAAAAGAAGTTTGATGAACTAGTATCTGAAAAAAAGACCGTCGTCATTATTGAAAACAGTTATTTTGAAGAGAATCAGGAGCTTCTTAACGGTAAAGAGGTGATCTTGCTTAGTTCAAATGATACAACAGTAAAAGAGTCTGCCAATATCGTCCTTCCTATTGCTTCATTTTTAGAAAAAGACGGAAGCTACACAAACATGGATGGTGTGACGCAATATATCAAAAGTACTATGCGTAAAAACAGTCCTGCCATGACACTGACCTCACTTTTCGAAGAGATAGAATCACTATCTAAGGAGGAGGCATAATGGAATTAGCTGCTGTTGTAATTATTTTAATCAATATAATCCTTGCTGTTAAATTAGCTGTTGGAACCACTCCTATCATGGTGTGGTGGGAACGTAGAGTCTCTGGATTTATGCAAGACAGATCTGGGCCTAACCGGTCACACATCGGAGGTATTCGCTTAGGTGGATTGGTGCAAAGTGTTGCAGATATGCTAAAACTTGCTTTTAAAGAGGATTTTATCCCCTCTTTCATTAAGTATAGATTCTTCTTTGTCATAGCACCTGTGATCATGTTCTTATGTTCATTTATGACTTTTGGTGTCATACCTTTTGCAGATAGACTTGAAATAGATGGGGTCTCATATATGATGCAGGCACTACCTATAGATCTGGGTATCTTATGGTTTTTAGCCTTTGCTGGATTAAGTGTATATGGTATTGTCTTAGGAGGCTATGCCAGTACCAGTAAATTTGGTATATTAAGCTCCATTCGTGCTATTGCACAGGTTATCTCTTATGAAGCTTCAATGGGGCTTGCTATTATCTCGATGCTTATCGTTTATGGTTCTGTAAACTTAAGTGATATAGCTGCATATCAAGGAGGTTTACTCTTTGGATTTATTCCTGCTTGGGGTGTGGTGATGCAACCATTGGCTGCACTTATCTTTATCGTTACTGCTCTTGCAGAAACAAACCGTGCACCTTTTGACTTGGCAGAGGGAGAGAGTGAGCTTGTGGCAGGATACCATACAGAATATTCTGCAATGCGATTTGGGCTTTTCCAAGTGAGTGAATTTGCAGCGATGAGTGCTGCAAGTGCATTGATCGTTACTCTTTTCTTTGGAGGTTATCAGATCCCTTGGCTCAACACACAAGCACTTCATCAGCATATAGATCTAGTGTTAGTTGCAATCATGATCACTTTACCATTGATCATTTACATTTTTACAAAATGGATCAAAAAGAACAATAATTGGGTAGATGCAGAGGATCCAAGAGCTAAAGAGTCTAAGATACTTATACGTATATTTTGGGGAATTGCAATAGTCATTGTCGCAATTATAGGACTACTGCTTTTATCTGGTTTAAGTACTAACGGTATCAATATTGCTACAGCAGTGGTGCAAGTATCTACTTTTTTGATCAAGTTTTTCATGATGAACTTCTTTTTTGTATGGGTACGCTGGACACTCTTGAGATTTCGTTACGATCAATTACAGCTATTAGGATGGAAAGTTCTTCTTCCTTTGGCGTTGTTAAACATAGTGATCACATCCACATTTGTGCTTGTGTTAGGAGTTTAAAATGGGTATAAAAGTTGTAAAAAGACATGGAGATACGTTAAGGGACAAACTCTACATTCCTGCTATCGCTGCAGGGATGAAGACAACCATGCGTCACTTCATTACAAACATTAGAGATACTGCTGAGTTAACCACAAAGTCTTATCCTGAAGTTCAACCGACAGATATTACAGATAGATATAGAGGTGTCCACCGACTCACAAAAAGAATAGATGACAGCGTAAAATGTGTGGCCTGCTTTATGTGTGCAACAGCCTGTCCTGCTCAGTGTATCTTCATTGAAGCAACGGAAAGAACAGATGGTATAGATGAGAAGATGCCTGCAGTGTTTAACATTGACTTGCTTGAGTGTGTCTTTTGTGGATATTGTGTTGAGGCTTGTCCTTGTGATGCTATTAGAATGGATACAGGTATCTTCTCTTATGTCGCTGACCAAAGAGAAGATTTTATTATTTCCAAAGAGAAACTTCTCTCTCATACCAGATCAAAGGAGTTTAACGATGATTGATGTTTTCTTTGTTATATTTGCCATCTTAGCTATAGTCGGGGCTATGACTATGATAACAGTAAAAGAACCTATGCATGCTACATTAGGACTTTTAATTTCTATTTTATCCATAGGTGGATTTTTTGCACTTTTGGATGCTTCATTCTTATTTATGGTCCAGATCATTGTGTATGCAGGAGCTGTTTTAACGCTCTTCCTATTTTTACTCATGTTTCTCAATATTAAGAAAGAAGACCTGCCAGAAGAGCCTAAAAAATATCATATGATCATTCTTAGTGCACTATTACTTATCCCTATCAATTTATTGATATTTAAAGCGCTTTCTGATCTTCCAAATATGCATATGGAATTAGTAGCTTCAGATTTTGGGACCATAAAAGCACTGGGAATGCAACTCTATACTGAGTGGTTACTTCCATTTGAGCTTATCTCCATTTTACTCTTGATAGCACTTATCGGTGTGATCGTACTGGTCAAACAAAAATCAAAAAAGGAGATCAAGAAATGACAACACTTTTAGGATATGGCACCGTTGCAATAATACTTTTTTCCATAGGTATTGTTGGTGTAGTTGCCCGAAGAAACATTTTTGTGATGTATATGTCTATTGAATTGATGCTTAATGCAGTAAATCTACTGCTTGTGGTCTTCTCAAAACTCCATAATAATATGGATGGACAGATCATTGCCATGATCATCATTGCTATTGCAGCGGCTGAAGCTGCGGTCTTTTTAACCGTTATGATACTTCTTTTTAGATCAAAAGGTTCTCTTGACAGTAATCTATTTATTAAACTTAAACCGGAGATCAACAGATGAATACTTCTCTTTTAATATGGATTATTTTATTTCCTTTATTGGGTGCTATACTCAATGGAGGATTTTATATCTATCACATTAAGATCAAAAAAGTACCTGAGCTACTTTTTGCTATCTTCGGCACAGTATTTCCATTATTGGCATTCGTTATTACGTTTATTCTTTTCCTACAAATGAATCAAAATGGTACAGTTTTTTCACAACATCTTTTTATGTGGATAGATATAGATAAACTTACTGTTCCTATGCAGCTTTTAGGCGATAATCTCTCTATCTTTATGTCTCTTTTTGTTACTTTTGTCGGTACGCTCATTCATCTATATGCAGTGGCTTACATGAAAGGTGATGAAGGGTTTGGTAAGTTCTTTGCTTACTTCAATCTCTTTCTTGCCTCTATGTTACTGCTTGTACTTGCTGACAACCCTATCATCCTATTTATAGGTTGGGAAGGTGTTGGAGTATGTTCTTACCTACTTATCTCTTTTTATTATAAAACTAAAGAGAATGTTGTTGCAGGAAATAAAGCATTTATCGTTAACAGAGTTGGAGACCTTGGATTCATTTTGGGTATCATCACACTCTTTTTTGCGCTCAATAAAACAGGAATCAGTTTTGGATCTATGCAAATGCATATCTCTGAGGCTTCCGGACCGCTGTTGACACTTTCTGGTATTTTACTTTTTGTAGGTGCCATGGGTAAATCCGCACAGATACCACTTTATACCTGGCTTCCTGATGCGATGCTTGGACCAACACCTATCTCTGCACTGATACATGCTGCGACTATGGTTACAGCTGGTGTATATATGGTAGCTAGATTTCATTTCCTCTATGAGAGTATCCCTAATGTAGGGCTATTTATCGCTTATATTGGTGCTTTTTCTGCACTATTTGCTGCAGTTATTGCTACCAGACAAACCGATATCAAAAAGATCCTGGCCTACTCAACAATGAGTCAACTTGGATATATGTTCATCGCTGTGGGCCTAGGACTGTACAGTTCAGGACTATTTCATGTCTTTACACATGCTTTCTTTAAAGCTATGCTCTTTATGGGTGCGGGTGGATTGATACTTGCCATACATCATGAACAAGATATATTTGAACTTGGAAAACATCGTATGAAATTACCGATCATTAGTGTCACATTCCTCATCGGGGTTATTGCCATATCGGGTATTCCACCATTCTCTGGCTTTTTCTCAAAAGATGCCATTTTAGCAGGTGCCTTTGCGAGTGAGAATTATCTGATCTGGGGTATAGGACTATTTACAGCATTTTTAACAGCATTTTATATGTTTAGACTCTATTTCATACTCTTTGTTGCACCAAACAAGCATGAAAATGAACGTCATAATACACCATTAAGCATCGCGATACCACTTTTTGTACTCGCTATAGGTGCCATGATCGCCGGTTTTGTAAATCTACCTGCGATATTTGGTGGAGGACATCAGCTTGACCATTGGCTTGCACAGCTTCAGAGTCATCCGCATACATTATCACATGCAACAGAGATCATACTCATTTTTGCAAGTGTTTCTGTTGCACTGTTAGGTATGTTCGTTGCCTATAAAAAATATGCAAACTTTGATCTGTCTAAGCGTGAGACTGAAACAGGGTTGATTTATAATAAGTTTTATGTGGATGAAGTCTATAACGTTGTTTTTGTTAAAACTTCACAGAGACTATCTAACTTTTTCAGTGATGTAATGGATATGAAAATTATCGATGCCATGCTAATGAGTTTATCCAGAGGTTTTGTTGCCTTTGGACGAGGATTAACATTTTTACAAAATGCAAATGTCCGATATTACGCATTTTATATGCTAATGGGTATGAGTGCTATCTCATACTACGTCTATATGACACTGCAAGGAGTTTAAAATGAGTCCAGACATTTTATCATTTATTATATTTTTACCGGCAATTGTCGCATTCATATTAATGATTACAGTTAAAGAAGCCAACAGTGTACGAAACGTTGCTTTTATCACAACTATAATTATTTTGGGGTTGGTATTAAAACTCTATATTAACTTTGATCCACATGGTGGTATACAGTTTGTAACCGACAATGTTTGGATCAAACAATATGGAATTAATTACCACATAGGAATAGATGGTTTCTCTTTAACGATTCTTATGCTGATTGCTTTACTTATCTCCCCTGCATATCTACTTTTATGGAAAGGCAGAACAAAAGGGTATTGGATCAACATGCTTCTGGTACAAACAGGAATTACTGGTGCCCTGCTTTCTTTGGATGTTGTACTTTTCTACTTTTTCTGGGAAACCATGCTTTTACCGATCTTTTTGATCATGGGTATGTTTGGTACAGGAAACAGGATATTTTCTACCCTTAAAGTAACGATCTATACCATAGCAGGGTCCCTGCTTATGCTAATCGCTATCTTGTACCTAGGTACAGAATATTACAATGAATTTGGAAAATGGTCTTTCTCCATAGATAGCTTTACACATATAACTACGTTAAGCTACCAGGAAAAAGTTTGGCTCTTTATGGCATTTGCAACAGCATTTGCTATCAAGATCCCTCTATTTCCTTTTCATACATGGATCACAGATACTTACAGTAATGCACCAACAGGTGCGGTATTTATGCTCTCTGCGATCATGGCAAAACTTGGAGTCTACGCGATCGTAAGATTTCTGATCCCTATATTTCCGGAAATATATAGTCAATTCTCTATATTCTTTGTATGTATCGGTATTTTTGGTCTTATCTACTTTGGTATAGCTGCATTGATGCAAAACGACATTAAAAGAATGTTTGCTTATGCTTCTGCATCGCATTTGAGTTTCATCACCGCTGGTGTCTTCTCTCTTAATGCATATGGTATGAGTGGTGCATTGTATCTTATTATTGCACATGCTATTGCTACAGGAGGACTTTTCTTATTGATCGGGATACTTCATCAAGAAACAGGATTTAAAACTATAAATAATTTGGGAGGTATTGCCAAACAAGCACCTATTTTTACCATTATCTTTGCTATTTTCCTTTTTTCAAATGTAGGGCTTCCTGGTACAAGCGGATTTACTTCAGAACTTTTAATTATTTTTGGTCTCTATGAGTTTCATCCACTATTGGGATATGTCTCGGGTATTACCGTACTTATCGCTGCTTCATTTATGCTGTGGATGTTTCAGCGTGCCATTTTACAAGATAGAGAGACCGACAGCGGCAATGATCTACCTATGAGAGATCTACATATTAAAGAGATATTAGGTTTAGTGCCATGGGTGTTATTGATATTTGTGATGGGGGTTTACCCAGATTATTTCATCGATAAATTTGAACCGAGTGTACTTCACTACATTGCAGACATTTTACCATCGGGGGTTACTAAATGAATTCTCTTCTACTGATTTTGCCTATGTTAAGTGTACTCATAGGTGCACTCGTTTTAATGTTCATGAGTATGTATGACAACTTCAAGATACGTCATTTCATTACAGTGAGTGTGATCGCACTACTCTTTGCAGTTTTCTTTTCAGTAAGCGACTTCGGAGACCTATACAGTGAAAAACTCTTTCCTGTTATATTTGGAGACAGAATACTATTTGACTCCTATGCAAACCTCTTTAGTGTATTACTTCTTGTAGGTACGATATTTATTATCCTGGTTGGTGAGAGTTATGCCAACAAGAAAACCTACCTAAAAGGTGAGTTTTACAGTATTATCCTTTTCTCACTCTTTGGTATGATGCTTTTAGCCCACTCAAACGAGCTTATCACTGCGTATATTGCTTTTGAGATCGCTTCTTTTTCAGTCTACATTATGGTCGGATTCAACAGTGAAGACGGCAGACGTGTTGAAGCGATGTTCAAATATCTGGTTCTAGGGTCTTTCATTGGTGTATTCTTCCTCTTAGGGACAGCGCTCATTTATGGTGCAACTGGTACAACCAACCTCACAGAGATCTCAAACTATATGCAGCAAAATAAGGAGAGTCTCTCCCTTATCTATATTGGGTTAACTATGATTCTCTTTACTTTCTTATTTAAAATTGCTGCATTCCCGTTCCAGTCATGGGTACTGGACGTATATAGAGGTTCACCTGTATTGATCACTGCATATATGGCATCTGTTTTCAAGATAGCTATTTTTGCTCTATTTTTACGTATGTATATACAAGACTTCTCTATGATACACGAATTATGGGAACCAATTTTAGAAGTACTTACTATTTTGACACTGTTTGTCGGTACATGGATGGCGTTAAATCAAAAGGTCATCAAAAGTATGCTTGCAGCTTCTTCTATTGTGCATACCGGGTACCTTCTATTAGCATTCTTAGCACTTGGTGAAAGTGGTAAAGGTTCTTATACGATCGTATTTTATCTGATCGCGTATCTACTGTCAGCCATTGGTGCTTTTGGTTTGATCTCTCATATTATTGCACAAACGAAGGTCAAAATTACGTATGATGATTTTAAAGGCTTAGCACATGAACGTCCATATCTTGCTGCGATGATGACTATTTTCCTTCTCTCTTTGGCCGGTATCCCATCAACTATCGGATTTATGGGTAAATTCTATGTATTTACTGAAGCGATCCAGGCTGGTTATACATTCTTGGCAACTTTGGCTATCATGGCTACATTGGCATCAATCTATTACTATTTCAAGCTTATCGCCATGATGTACTTTTACTCAAGTGATAAAGAGATACCTCTACAGACATTCGATGATAAACGTATCAGTACTTATGCCATTGGTGCCTTAGGGTTGTTAATTATTTGGGGTGGTATAGGAAGTGTGGTTGTATTCTTTGTACCGATCCCAAGTATTGATGAGATCTTAACGATCACACAAACTGCGATAGCTTCACTTTTTATGTGATAACTATAGAGAACTTTAGATGATGATCAGAGCTGTATTAACACTCTGTCAACATCTTTTTCTTCTCCATTATAAACTATCTAAAAAATCTTGAACAAGACTTTTTAGATTGAGTTTTATGTGTATGGAAAATACTATCAATTGCAAGAAGATAGTGATGCTATTATTAGTATTGATAAGATAATGCCAAAATATTAAAATATGAAGGGAAATGTGATGGAAAATAAATTATATATATTATGGACAAATGATAACGTTTTAACAGCGGAACACATGTTATTGTTGTATGCAACAAAAACAATGGAATTTAAACTGTGGGATGAGATCACTATCATCATTTGGGGAGCAACTTCAAAACTTGTAGCTGACAACGAAAACATTAAAAACTTAATATCAGATGCCCAAAAAGCAGGTGTAATGTTTACTGGTTGTATCAAATGTGCTGAGGATCTAGGGACTAAACAAGCTCTTTTAAATCAAGGTATTGAGCTTATACCATGGGGTAAACCACTAACAGAACTTATTAAAAATAAAAATCATCTTCTTACAATTTAAGAAACTAAGGCTGTCTTTCATGTTTCTATCGTCTAGATAGTAATGCAGACTAGTATTTTGTGTATGAAAATGTTTAAATATATACACTCCTATCAGGAACGATAGGAGCGAGAAATGGCATGACCTTTATTTGACAGAACTACTTAGATGTAGTATCGTTAACGATCTCATCCAAAACTTTAGCTAGATCATTAGCCAATTCTTTATAGTTTCTTCCTATTTTAAGCAGTTTATCTTGGCTTTTTTTACCTATTATTGCAAGATCATCTTTAGGAGTTGGAATAATTTTATTAAGATTATCGGCAATGCTGTCAACATCAAAACTACTGAAATATGCTTCATCATCATCAAAAATAGAATGATTTTTTTCATTATCTACCATAAGTGAAGGCAGACCACAACTTGAATAATGTATCACCTTGTTGGCAATGACCGTATTGTGGAAGATATTTGATGGTAGCATAGCAATACCCACATCATTTTGACTAATGACATCTCTCAAATCTTCAAGCGTATGTATACCTTCGTGTAAAGTTATCTTCTCTTTGAACTTTGGGTAGAGTGATAGAAGAGAACGTGTATAGCTCTTATGTGAAACCACTATATCTAAGTGCCAATTTGTGAAGTTTATCCTTTCAAAAGCATCTAGAACAACATCAAATTCTCTAAGCGGATCCATAGTACCAACATTTATAAAACGAACTATATCTCCCTCAGTTGGAGTACTTTCTCGTAGTTTTTCAGGATCTAGACCTATAAACATCGGAAAACTTCTTGTTTTAATATTTGGAAAGAAAGATGCCTGAGCTTCACCAGAAGGTGGCAAGAAAAGATCACACTCATTAGCCAGTTTATCTCTTTTATTTACTTTCATGTTGTAGGATATCCAGTTATAGATCCCTTTAGGTGAAAAGGACTGACTTAGTTCCAATGCCGTCTTCTGTTTAGGATAAGAGATCCTGTACCCTACTTTATAGTTGTACTCTTCTTTATGTTTGAGTACATTTTCTAGTACCTCTTTTTTATTACGTACTAGAACAAAATCATATTGAGCAACATTATTACCTGTACTAAGGTACTCAATGATCGTATTTTGAAATTTTTTAGGGACGATCATATGGTTACCTTCTCTTTGATAACTATGTTTATAGAGTGTTATATAAACAATATCAATTTCCCAATGTTCTTTTAAATATTTATCAAACAGGGTATCAATGGTTCCATTTGAACTGTACTGTTCTTGGTCTGTTATAAAAAGCATTTTATTCATTGTCATTCTCCTCCACTAGATCTTTATTAAATGTATCTAGATCAAAATTTTTACCTAAAAACTCACATATCAGTTCCACGTCTCTTTGGGCATTTCCCAGACATGAAGTAGCACCTGGAGATGGAGTCATATTAAATATGATACCCTCTCCAGTATTGATAGTAGCTTCTCCCAACATCAACTTTTGATTTTCTTTATCTAAGATCTGACCCCGTACACCACCAAAACCTTTAGCATACTCTATATCTGATACTTTTAATGAAGGTATGATCTTCTGTGCATCTTTTAAAAAGGCACGTTTACCAAAATACGGTACTTCAAAAAGAAAATTTCGTAAAATATAACTACGGATATCACCATCTTTTAAAAGATCATAAAATATTTTAATGACATTAATATCTAATTTTAAAGTCTTGAAAAAATCTATATAAGTACCTGGCTTAAAACGTTCCAGCTTAGGCAAAACTAAAGCCGTTGGACCAAATCGTGTAGCGCCATCTAAGGTAACATCCGGATCACCATGTAAGGCAGCAAAAGGAAGTTTAGGGTTTTGTACCATATAAACTTTACCTTTGAGTATCTCTTTATGAGCCTTATAAAAACTACCTGCCATTGGAAGTTGACCATAGTTAAGTCCATACCCCATTTTATGTGCTAAAAAGAGGCTGTGTGCTCCCGCATCCACAACGACCATTTTTGATTTGTACACTTTGTTATCAGTAGTATAAAGATGGAAAATACCATCAATCTTTTCAATCTTATCTACATGTGAGTCGAAAAATATATCTGTTTGTATATTCTCATTCTTTTTGGCATTTTCTATAAAGGTGTCACTCACTGCTTTAAAATTCACCGTAGTGTATTCATCTTGAGCACCCATACCGACGATCTCTTCATCGCGACCATTACCATATTCATCAACAACTAATTTTGGTTCGATCTTTTCAAGTGTTGCTTTGTCATAAAGTTCAAGATAAGGGTAAAGCGATTTAAATTCTTTATAACGATTTTTGATAAAAAGACATTCACTATAACCGATACCTATGGCCATTTTTTGATGCTTGAACATCATTTTATCCTCATAGCCATATTGTAAACAGTATTTTTCTACCATTTTGGCTGTACGTTTTACCTTTTTGGCTTTCTCTAACGTATAGTTAGTCTCAATGTCTCCACAATGTATCGTCTGAGAGTTTGCTGTCGCATTTGAGTTGAGCGTTGCAACCTCTCCATATTTTTCGAGTAGTGCAATTTTTGATAGATTGGTATACTGACTCAACTCATAAAAAAGAGCTGCCCCAGATATACCTCCTCCAACAATTACTACTTCATAAGTTTCATTTTCATTCATTTTATTTACATTCCTTTGTAGAGTTGTCTAGGTCTAACTATTTTTGACTGTTTGTCTTCTCTTGATTCTATCCATTGTGTGATCCATCCAATTGTTCTACCGATAACAAAGATAGCAGTAAACATCTCTTTTGGAATTCTAAGTGCAGTAAGGATAACACCCGAATAGAAATCAATATTTGGATAGAGATTTCGTTTTACAAAATACTCATCAGATAAAGCTATATCCTCAATTTTAGAAGCTATTTGCATCAAACGTGAATCTAAGTTCAATTCTTCTTTCAATTGATCTTGTAAGCCTTTTAAGACTCTTGCGCGTGGATCAAAGTTCTTATAGACTCTATGACCAAAGCCCATGAGTTTAAACGAATCATTAGGGTCTTTTGCTTTAGCGATGAACGCATCAACATTTTCCACAGAACCTATCATTTCCAGTTGTGCAATAACTGATTCATTCGCACCACCATGTGCTCTACCCCATAGCGCATTGATCCCTGAAGAGATCGCCACATAAGGGTGTGCACCTGTTGATGCAACACCTCTTACAACAGTAGTCGAAGCATTTTGTTCATGATCAGCATGAAGTGTAAAGATGGAATCTAAAGCACGAATCTCAACGTCTCTAATCTTTTCTGGCCCCTCATTGGTCATTTTCATACGACCATGAGGATAAGCACGCATCATAAATAAAAAGTTTTCAGTAAAACTCAAATTCACATCAGGTTGTACAGAAGGATAACCAATGTAATTACGGTATGCCATAGCAGCGATTGTTGGTATTTTTGCCATGATACGGTATGCCATTTCATTTGTCTCTTCTTCATGGCTTAGATCAAGATGTTCAAAGTGAAATGATGCCAATGCTGTTACTGCTGAAGAGAGTGAAGACATAGGGTGTGCATTGTCAGGGAAAGCATCAAAAAGTTTTGTAAGTCCATGATTTAAAAAAGAACGATGACGAATCTCTAGGTCAAACTCTTTCAACTGCTCTTCAGTAGGTAATTCTTTATGCAGTAAAAGATAACATGCTTCAAGATAGCTATGTTTAGTTGCTAATGTTTCAATGTCAACACCTCTATAAAAGAGTTCTCCTTTTTCTCCATCAATAAATGTGATCTCAGAAGTACATGAAGCTGTAGATGTTAAGCCCACATCAAATGTAAACAGACCCGAATCTTTGTAAAAAGAGCGGATATCGACTACTGCTGGTCCTCTAGTAGCTTGTAATATATCATACGTATATTCTTTTTTCTCTCCATCTAACTCAATCGTGATCGTTGCTTTATTGTTATTTGACATTATTTATCCTTTTATTATTTTTTACACTGCAGTATGACTCACTCTTCCTGTTCAACATACTCTGATGCCGCATGAG
>CBFHPE010000029.1:0-21429 GCA_965657515.1 Sulfurovum sp. | reverse complement strand
AAAGAAGTATCCAAACAGTTACAAAGGGTTATACTATACAGATAAACTTGATCCAAATATAGACCATAGACGGGTAAAGAACATTCAGACCTATTTATCAGCACGTGGGTATAGGGTGAAAGATACTTTTAAACCCGGTGACATCGTTCTATGGAAGCTTAAGGCACGAGGTGGTAAGAGTTTAGACCATATAGGGATTTGTTCGGATAAAAGAAATGAGTATGGTGAACCACTCATCATCCACAACATAAACTCTGGCGCTAAAGAGGAAGACGTACTTAGAAGTTATGAGATAGTAGACCACTTTAGGGTCTTTGAAGGAAATAAATGAGATTAGATAAATACTTGGTAGATGAAGGTTACTTCGAGAGCCGTAACCGAGCTAATGAAGCTATAAAAGCCGGGCAGGTAATGATAGATGGGAAAAAAGCAAAAGCTTCTGCTAAAGTGGATGAAAACACAGTAGTCGAAGTGGAAGATACGAAGTTTTATGTAAGTCGAGCGGCTAGAAAGTTGGAGAACTTTTTAGAAGAGTATAGCATGGACTTTTCAGATAAAAGAGCTTTAGATATAGGTTCAAGCACGGGTGGGTTTGCACAGATCGTTCTTGAAAACGGTGTTGCTTCACTCTCTTGTGTGGATGTAGGTAAAGACCAACTACATATTTCTTTACGTGATGAGAGGAGACTCTCATTATTTGAAGAGACAGACATTCGTGACTTTGAGAATGAGGAAGCATTTGAACTTATCACTTGTGATGTCTCGTTCATCTCCATTTTGCAGATAACAGATGATATAAACAGACTAGCTACTATTGGTACTGATATCGTTATACTCTATAAACCACAGTTTGAAGTAGGTAAAGATGTGAAGCGTGATAGTAAAGGTGTGGTACAAGATCTTGATGCTATTGCAAGACGTAAAGAGGAGTTTGAAGCAGAAGCTTTGAAATTGGGTTGGAATCAAAAGTATCAATCCCAGTCAAAGGTGCAGGGTAAAGAAGGGAATCAAGAATACCTTTATCATTTTGTAAAAATGGAGAAAAATTAATTGCAAGTTAAGAACGATATAAAATCTATAGCCATTGGCTCCTTTGACGGTATACACATGGCACACAGAACACTGATAGACCAGGTAGATGCATTGGTCATCATAGAACGTGACGGCGGGTATCTTACGCCAGGACATAAAAGATCATTGTTTACATCCAAGATCTGTTGTTTTTATCATTTTGACAAAATAAAATCGCTTACTCCCGAAGCCTTTATTGAGAAACTTGAAAATGATTTTCCTGCACTGAAGACCATAGTAGTAGGATTTGATTTCCATTTTGGAAAAAATAAGGCTGGTAATGCCAAAATGTTAGAGGTTTTGTCTGACAAAGAAGTAATCGTTGTTGATGAAGTTTCTATCGATGGGATACCTGTGCATTCACGGACCATCAAAGAATATTTACGTGAAGGTAATATAGAAATGGCCAATAAATTTCTGGACAGAGTGCATCATATAGATGGTGATGTGGTCTCTGGACAGGGTTTGGGTAAAAAAGAGTTGGTCCCTACGATCAACTTGAATGTAAAACATTATCAGCTCCCTTTGGAAGGAGTCTATGCCACACGTACCTGGATCGATAATGAGTGGTTGAATTCTGTAAGCTTTTTAGGACACCGTGTAACAACAGATGACTCTTTTGCCGTGGAAACACATGTTTTAGGTAAAGAGATAGGTGAGGTAAGAGGAAAAATTCATCTGGCATTTGTAGACTTTATACGTTCAAACCAAAAGTTTGATAGCCTTGAAGATTTGAAGCAGCAGATAGAGGATGACATTTTACGTGCCAAAGAGTTATTGGCATGAAAAAGATCATAAGAAGAATCAGTTTTTTTCTTCTTATAGGATATGTAGCTATGGGAGTATTTCTCTATCTTAATCAAAGAGATATGCTTTATTTTCCAACCCCACACTTAGAAACATTTCATGCCACAATGACACTTCAGAATGAAGGCGAATCCATCAAAGTGATAGTCCTTAACAAAGGACATGAGAATGCCATACTCTATTTTGGAGGTAATGCTGAATCTATGGCAAGAAGCTCTGATGAAATAGCACGTCAATTTCCCAGCTTTACGGTTTATCTGATGGACTACAGAGGTTATGGCGCAAGTTCGGGTGAACCTACAGAAAAAGGGCTCTACAGTGATGCCTTAAAACTGTATGACACTATCAAAACAGAGCATAACCGCATCTCTATAGGTGGCCGTAGTTTAGGGTCAGGTATTGCAACCTATGTGGCTGCACATAGAGAAGTGTCTAAGTTGGCACTTATCACTCCGTATGACAGTATTGTTAATGTGGCAAGTGGTATGTATCCTGTCTTTCCTGTTTCACTTTTACTTGAGGATACGTATGATTCAGCCAGCAGGATCAAAATGATCAAGGCAAAAACATTTATAGTGATTGCTGAAAATGACATGGTTATTGTAAGGGAACGTACGCAAAAACTTATAGATGCTTTTAACCCAGAGCAGTTGGAAGTAATGGTTATTAAGAATAGAGGTCATAATGATATCTCTTCAGATGCAAGTTATTACAAAGCGATGCAGGATTTTCTTGGAGAGGGTTGATAGATTTATTTAGATATTGCTGGGCAATACACTATTAGAGAATTCAGTTATAATAATGAAAAAATTATAGAAGGTACAGTGGTGAAAGAAGATAAAGTTTTTGCTAAAAAAATAGAAAAAAAATTTGAATTCGATGAAGCTGTAGCCTCTGTATTTGACGATATGTTAAGCCGTTCCGTTCCTTTTTATGATGAGGTAAGAGCCTTGGTGATATCACTCATTTTAGCTGAACAGAAAGAAGGTAAAAAAGTTCTTGACCTTGGCTCATCTACAGCAAAGTTCTTGCTTGCATTACATAGCAAGATGGATACAGAAATGGAATTAAAAGGTTTAGATAACTCTCAAGCAATGTTAGACAGGGCGGAGCAAAAGTGTCAGGCTTTTGGTGCCGATATAGAGTTGGAACTTGCAGACATGTTGACCTATAATTATACAAATGAAGATGTGATCGTTGCAAACTATACTTTACAGTTCATACGGCCTATGCAGCGTTTAGAGCTCATAAAAAAACTTTATGATGGCCTGAATGATGATGGGGTCTTCATCTTTTCAGAAAAAGTCGTTTTTAAAGACAAAGTATTAGACAAAGAGATGATCGATATCTATTATGCGTATAAAAAAGAGCAGGGTTACAGTGAGTATGAGATAGCACAAAAGCGTGAAGCACTTGAAAATGTACTGATACCTTTTACGATAGAAGAGAATATACAGATGTGTAAAGATGCAGGATTTACTCAGATAGACACTGTTTTTCAGTGGGCAAATTTTGTCACCTTTGTTGTTAAAAAGTAGAGCTTATTATTCTAATTGTTTTAAGTTATTCACAGTTATTTCACATATGTGAATAAGGTGAAAAGGTAACACTTTTTTTGAAGCCCTGAAAAACGGGTTTTATTTTTTAATATGAGTTATTCACAAGTTATTCACTATGTGAAAATATGCTTTTTTTTCAAATTTATAACAAATTTATAACAAATTTTAAACTATTTTAAGTAAAGAGTTTTTCTTACTACTATTTTCATAGATTTTAAGCTATAATCATGGCATTAATTTTTTTGGGCTATTAAATAGTATGCCCAATATCTAAGGATAGACTATGAGTTGGACACCAAGTAGCTGGAGAGCATTTCCCATAAAGCAACAACCAACATACGAAGATAAAGACCTTCTTCAGAAAGTAGAAGATGAGTTAAGTTCATACCCACCACTTATTTTTGCTGGTGAAGCAAGAGTACTGAAAGAGAAATTGGCAGCAGCAGGAAGAGGTGAAGCATTTTTACTTCAGGGTGGAGATTGTGCAGAGAGTTTTTCTGACTTTAATGCGGAGAACATCAAAAATCTTTTTAAACTTATGTTACAGATGAATATGGTGTTGATGTATTCTACAGGAAAACCTGTTGTAAAAGTAGGACGTATCGCTGGACAATTTGCTAAACCTAGATCCTCTGACTTTGAAGAGATCGATGGTGTGAAGTTACCTTCTTACCGTGGGGATATTATCAATGGCATTGACTTTACTGAAACAGCAAGGGTTCCTAATCCTAAAAATATGCTCAAAGCATACAATCAATCTGCAGCTACATTGAATCTTGTACGTGCATTTGCCAGAGGTGGTTTAGCAGATCTTAACAGAGTACACCAGTGGAACCTTGACTTTATTAAAGACAATCCACTTGGTAAGCGTTATGATGAACTTAGTACAAAGATCGATGCTTCTATGAAGTTTATGGCAGCATGTGGACTAAATTCTGAATTAATGCCACAGTTACATCAAACAACACTTTATACTTCACACGAAGCACTGCTTTTGAATTATGAAGAAGCATTGACTAGACAAGATTCTGAAACAGATGAATGGTATGACTGTTCAGCACATATGTTATGGATAGGTGATAGAACTAGAGATCTTACAGAAGCACACATCGAGTACTTTAGAGGTATTCACAACCCAATAGGGTGTAAAGTGGGACCAAGTATGGGTGAAGATGAGCTTATCGAACTTATTGATGCATTGAATCCAAATAACGAAGAGGGTAGACTAAACCTTATCGTTCGTATGGGTGCAGAAAAGATCAGTGAATATTTCCCGCCTTTACTTAAAAAAGTAAGAGATGCAGGAAAAAATGTAGTTTGGTCTTGTGATCCAATGCATGGAAATGTTGAAAAGTCTTCAACAGGGTTTAAAACAAGAAACTTTGACAACATTCTTTCTGAAGTACAACAGTTCTTTGCCATTCATAAAGAGATGGGAACGATCGCTGCAGGTATCCACTTGGAAATGACAGGAAATGATGTTACAGAATGTACGGGAAGTGTTTCATCTGCCATTACTGATGAAGGTCTTGCAAGCCGTTACCACACACAGTGTGACCCAAGACTCAATGCTTCTCAAGCGTTAGAACTTTCATTTATGCTTTCAGATGTTATCACGGACTCTGAATAGTCATATATAGTTTACAGAACAGTGAAGATATTCTCTCCATCTTCATGTCTGTATTCAAGCTTCATTTGATGGATATCTAAAATACTTTTTACAATATAAAGACCTAAGCCTAAACCTTTTTTAGAAGTGTGGAATGGCTCAAAGTAATTTTCAAGCGGTTCTTGCAGTGCTACAGCTTTGTTAATGATCTCTAACTGACCATTGTTTATTCTAATGGTGATGTGTTTATCTGTACTGTATTTAATCGCGTTGTCTATAAGGTTTTTCACTGTAAGCGTAAAGAGTTCAAAATCGACATCTACACTATAGTCTTGTTGTATGTCTATCGTGATGAGACGTCCCGGGTTTTCTATCATCAACATATCTATAGAGCCTTCAACAATATCACTCATTTTGTAGGGGTTGATAGCTAATTCAAAGTTTTTAGAAGTGATCTTCTCGATCTTGGCAAATTCATCTATCAGTAAGTTCAACCTTTCAAAGATACTGTGCATACGGGCTTTATTTTTTTCATCATCCAGCATTTCAGAGACTAATCTTCCTTTAGCAATAGGCGTTTTGAGTTCATGCATGATGGCACGTAAAAAGAGTTGTCTAGAATGCAATAGTTCACGTATCATAGTAACAGCATGGTCAAACTCATTTGCAACTTCACCGATCTCATCTTCTTTATCACTTTTACAGTCTATATCCAAATCTCCTTTGGAAAAAGTTTGTATTTTACTTTTAAGTTCAGAGAGTGGTCGAAAACTTTTCATGATCCATAGATAAAGAAGAATGATAAGAATAAAAACCACAGAAAATACAGCGATACGTTTAAATGGGAATTTGGCTTTATTTTTATTTTCTAGAATGAGTTTAAAACGCTCATTGTTAATGACCATAATACGTTTCAAACGGTAGGTATCTACCGCATATCGCTTGAACTTTCCTTTTTCTTTGAAAAAACGTTCTATTTGTACAACCATACCTTTATCAGTGATAAGTGATACATTTTGTGCTTCAAGGTATGCTTCATCTATCTTTCCATGTTTTAGATAATAGTCATAAAGGTAATGTGTGATGGCTTTTTCCTGTACTTCAGTATGCTCTTCAAATACAGCTTGGTCATATTTTATGGAGGAGTAGAAGAGGACACCAAGCAAGATAAGGGTAACGGAAAAAACAACCCTTATCTTACTGCGTAAAGAGGTGATGATCATCTGCGATACTTTGTCATACGAGTTTGTACCCTACACCGCGAACAGCTTGTATACGCTTGGAGTCTTCAGGATCATTTTCACCGAGTTTTGTACGGATCTTAGAGATGATTACATCTAAACTTTTCCCTTGTGAGTCTATGCTCATGGTGCCTGATGTGTTAATGATCTGTTCACGTGATTGTGTAACACCCTGGTGTTTAACAAGTAATGAGAGTACTTCAAACTCTGCTGGTGTTAATGCAAGTGCAGACTTTTTAAAATAGAGTGTATCACCTTTGATCTCAAAATCACTTTGTGGTGCCACAGAGCCAGTATTATTTGATTTGCTGTAACGTCTCAGCAGTGAAGTGATGCGTGCATACATCTCTTTAGGATCATAGGGTTTTGGTAAATAATCATCTGCACCTAAAGCCAAAGCATCTACTTTGTCATTAATGTCAGAACGCGCAGAGGAGATGATGATAGGAATGTCATATTTTGCTACCATCTCTTCACATACTTCAAGTCCATCCATACCGGGAAGTGTGAGATCAAGTATGAGTAGGTCATATTTTTTTACACCCGCACTGAGTCCAAGATAAGGGTCTTCAAAGTTAGTGACTTTGATATCATATTGTGCAAGGTATTCGCTGAGGAGTTCAGCAAACTCCGGGTCATCTTCTATCATTAATATATTTATCATGACAAGCCTTAAATAGTATATAGAGTTATTTTAGTGACTAAAGGTTAATTGAAGTCAAACAGTATAGCTTATTTGAATCCGCTTTGAGGAAGTTCAAGCTTTTCCCACTTTAGTTTACCCCACTCTTTAAGATTCTTCTGTAGAGAATCAAGTGTATGGTCTTTATGGCAGGCATAACATGCATTTGTTTCAGCTGGCATACCATAGGCTTTTGTCTGTGCCGGATAGGTGAAACTGAAAAGGTGTGAACGCACAGTTAAAGGTGATTTAGCTGTATGTTTGGCAGTACGCGGCATATGGCACTCTATACATGATGATCCATTGGAATCTGCTTTATGATGTGTATGTGCTTCCAGTGTATCTTGATGAGGTCCGATGATGGAGCCAAAAGAGTGACATTTCATACAGGCATCATTACTTTCTGGTTTTTCAGCGGTATTGCTCAGTTTGTGTGGATTGTGACAATTAATACAGGTGATACCATGGGCATACATACGGTCATGGATATATTCATTCCCTTGTGTACGGTTTTTCTTGGCAGCGCCATTTGCCCAAAACTCTTTGGTCTCTTCTCCCAAAGCAAAAGGTGCAGGGAGTTTATAGCTTATGAGCGGTTTACCTGGTTCATATCCATCCGGATAATCTTTGGCTTTTCCCCATAACTCTTTGACTGTAAGATATTCTGTTTCAAGACGTTTGTCCCTGTTTCTCATGTGACATTGAAAACAAACTTCATTGGTACGTATAGGGTCAGAGAGTGAGGCTTTAAAGATAGCACTATCAGGGTCTTCTACATGTTTACTTCCCGGTCCGTGACAGCTTTCACAGGAGATGGAAGGTTCGACACGTTTACCTGTAGACATATATCCTGTAAAGTGACAACCGTCACAGGTATTGGAAGTGGGAAATTGTTTGTTATCCTGTGGGTATGCATCTTTATACCAGTACTTGTAGGGTTTGTACCTTTGCCACTTTTTGTTCTCCTCATTCCATTGGTAGTTTCCCATTCGATAGTCTTCTTTTCCATCAATGTTAGCAGGTATCATATAACGCTGTTTAAATTTGGATCCTATGCTATACACTGCTTCTTTAAGTGTAAAGTCTGCATCCTCTGGCAGTATTGTAAAATCTGCAACCACTGCATCTGGGTTCGCTTTTATATCTTGGATCATTTTAGAATGTAAAGAATTTTTCCAGTCCTGATGTTCATCTTTATGACATTCTTTACATTTATGAGGTCCCACAAAATGACTCTCTTTTTGTGCCTTTGGCTGGAGGTCCATATTAAGCCCTACGCGGGTTTTTGTAAGTTGTGTATAGTATGGTGTGATCTTAGGAAGATTAAACCAGATAATTGTAGTTACAAGGACAAGAAGTAGTAGCAGAGTCGTTAAGATAGTCTTCATAAGTCAAATGTTGTTTGCATGATCGGTTTGATTTCATCAAATGTATGCGCATAATTTGTAAAATGTTCAAAAGCGATGATCCCTTGGTACAGTAACATGTCTGAGCCATCTTTTGTTGGTTTACCATAGGTTTTGGAAAGTTTTAAAAAAGGTGTCTCTTTGCCATAAATAACATCAACACAGGCAGAGGCTTTTGGTATGACGTTATCAAGTATTTCTTTGGGTGCAGGCAGTGAGTCATCTTCCAAGCCTGCGGATGTCATGTTGATGACAAGGTCATAAGCTCTGGGGATGAAGTTGTCAAAAGTATAGGTTTCAAAACCTTCCTCTTGATATTTTTTTAGGCGACCATCACTTCTATTGAGCAGGGTCACGTCATAGCCTTCTTCTCTTAGTATGTTTGACGTAGACTGTGCTGTACCGCCTGCACCTAAAAAAAGAACTGTTTTAACATTTTTAAATTCTGAGATGGCTTTTAAAAACCCTGGTGCATCTGTATTGTAGCCGTAAAGTTTTCCCTCTCTCTCAACGATGGTATTAACCACACCGATTCTTTTAGCAAAAGTATCAAGTATATCACAGGCATTAAATGCATCTTCTTTATGTGGTACTGTAACATTGACACCTTTTAACTTCAAGTCAAAAAAAGTTTCTTTGAGTTTTTTACCATCTTTAAGTAAGTAACGTGTGTAACAGGCATTAATATTTAAACTTTTGAAAGTAAGATTATGCATGAGAGGAGATTTTGAATGGGAAACAGGGTTTCCAAAGATGGCAAAAAGTGCTCCGTCCATTTAGAGGTTTTCCATCTCTTTTAGGCTGGCCAACAATGCACCAAGCTTATTTTGAACTTCCAAATATTCCAGTTCAGGTTTAGAGTCAGCTACTACACCAGCACCTGCTTGCAATGTAATACTGTCAGGTTTAATGAGTGAAGTTCTTATAGCGATGGCTGAGTCCATGTTCCCATCAAAAGAGAAATAACCTACGGATCCAGAGTAGAAACCGCGTTTAAGACCTTCATACTGTGCTATGAGTTTCATCGCTTCTATCTTAGGAGCACCGGTCATGGTTCCTGCGGTAAATGTAGCAGCGAAAAGATCGAACATGTCTTTTCCTTCTTCTATATGTGCTTCTACATCTGAGACCATATGCATCACGTGAGAGTACTTTTCTACACGCATCATGTCTGTTACTTTTACCGTACCTGTCTGTGCCACACGTCCTACATCATTACGACCCAAGTCTATAAGCATGAGATGCTCTGCACACTCTTTAGGGTCATCAAGCATCTCTTGTTCGAGCTCTTTGTCTCTGGCAGCATTTTTACCGCGTTTACGTGTCCCTGCGATTGGGCGAAGGAGTATCTCATCTTCTGTAAGACGTACCATCACTTCGGGGCTTGAACCACAAATAGAAAACTCCTCATAATCAAGTAAGAAGAGGTACGGTGAAGGGTTTTTAGAACGTAAAACTCTGTAGAAACTAAGCGGATCTATTTGCCCTTTTTGTGTATAACGGTTTGCTAAAAGTATCTGGAAGATATCTCCGGAACGAATGTTCTCTTTTGACTCATCTACAAGTCTTTTGAAACGCTCTTCATCTATACTGAATTTCCCTTCTCCTTCAAGCACAACAGGTTTTAGTGCCATCGGTGTGCAGGTGTTATATAAAATATCTTCGATCTGTGCCAAGTCATTTTGCATGGACTCATCGTTTAAGATCATTGTGAGTGTTGCAGACTTGTGCGAATAGGCAATGATGATCTTAGGACGTACAAGATCAAGGTCAGGTGTATTTAAAGGGTCTAGGAGACCATCCATACTCTCTTCAAGTACTGGTTCAAATACTTTCACCATGTCATAAGATATGAAACCTATAAAACCATCTACAAAAGAAAAACCGACCTGTGATGCTTTCTCCTTATAGACAGCTTTATCTATAGACGCATAATATGTTTTTAAAAAAGAGAAAGGGTCTTCAGTCAGTGTGTTTTTTTGACCTGCTTTGTCTATATATGTTGTGGTTTTATCTTTGTAACTTAGGCGTTCTTGTGCCCCGATAGTAATAAATGAAAAGTTACCATCACTTGTGTTCACAACTGATTCAAAAAGCATTGTGACTTCACCTGGAAAGATCTCTTTTATCTTTCCATAGAGTGCTACAGGTGTAAGTTGATCAAAAAGTATAGTTTTATGCATCGTGACTACTTCTTAATGACAAAAGCGCTTTTATTAATGCGATCTTTTACTTGCTTCAACGCCACATTCACATCTGCTCTTGTTTTATATGGTCCGATGTGTAATTTTTTAGTACCTCTTGTATCTGCTCTAGTGATATGGTACTCAAATCCACTGTTTTTGATCACAGATAAAAAACGTGCACTTGGGTCTTTACTGAAAGATCCAACTTGAATGTAGTATTGTGTTGCTTGAGCTGCTACTGGTTTTTTTATAACAGGTTTTGTTGCAACCGGTTCTTTTAGCACAGGCTTTTTAACAGCAGGTTTTGTCTCTACAGGTTTTTTGACGACCGGTACTTCTTTTTTCTCTACTTTTACTGGTGCTGGTATTTTCTCTTCAACTTTTGGAACTTTTACAGGTTCAGGCTTAGGAATTTCGATCTCTTTTTTCTCTACTTTGACTGGCTTAGGTATAGCGACGGGTTCTGCTACTTTTACTTCAGGTGCTTTTATCTCTTCTTCTATGATACTTTGAAGAGATGGTTCATCGACTTTTTCAACTTTATGAGGTTTCTCCTGCAGTTTCAACTCAGGAGCGATGAGTTCTGTTGTGTCTTCTAGAACCAACTGGTTATTATCTGGAGTTTTAAGTAGAATTCTTGTAAGGATAATGGCTACGATCAACACCACAATAAACAGAGCAATAATAGTTAAAAAACTTTTTGTTTTACGATTTTTAGGTGCAATATTATCTATAATAAGGTCATCAAGATTATGATCATTCATATGTTGAAATCTCCGAATATAATTTTAGATTGATTATATCATATTTATCTCTATAAAACGTTGCTTAAAGCGAGAGTTTTAGAGTCCTAACCTTTTTTGATTGAGAATAGTATAAAGTACAGGCAAATAAAGTAAATTTAGAACAGTTCCCCATGCAAGACCAAATCCTAATGAAATAGCCATTGGTTGGAAAATAGTTGCTTGTCCTGTTGGGAAGAAAACCAATGAACTTAGTCCAATGAGTGTGGTAATAGATGTAAGAAGAATAGGTCTAAATCTTTTAGAAGCATAGTAAAATATCTCATCCATATTACGTGCTTTTTTGAGGTTCATTACCATGATAATACCATCATTGATAACGACACCTGAAAGCCCTAACATACCAATAACTGAAGGCATAGAAAGATTAATGCCAAGTGTAAAGTGTCCTATAAGTACACCTAAAAAAGCAAAGGGTATGACTGATATCATCATAAAGGTTTCTCTAAATGAGTTGAAAAGGTAAAGAAGAGAGATCAAAATAAGCATTAGTGCCAGGCCACTCGCAGCCATCATGTCACTTTTAAGTTCTTTGTTCTTCTCATCTTCACCTTTAAGAATGATTCTAATACCATCTTTTTTTGATCTCTCTAGAATATCATCTATTTTGATCAGAGTCTCAGAAGCAGTGATCTTTTTACTGTCCACATTGGCATAGACATAGAAGTTTTTTTGAGCTGAATCTTTGATGATCTTTTCAAATGATTTGATGATGTTAAATGACACAACATCTTTAAGTGTCACAAATTCGTTGTCTTCAAGTTTGATTTGAAAATCTTTGAGTTTTTCAAGAGAATCTTTTTGAACAGATCTTATTTTTAACTCGAGCAGGTCAGAGCTGTCAAATGCAAAACCCATACGTTTTTCTAGGTAAAAATTTGAAAGTAATACACCTAACTTCTGTTCATTTAGACCCAAAGATTCACCATAAGCATTGACTTTTAGTTTTATTTCATCCACACCGAAATTCATAGAGTCATTGACTGAAACAACACCATCAATGTCACCCAGAGCAGTTTTTATCTCTTCTGCATATTTCATGACTTTTTGGTCGTTATCTGAGACAAGACCGATCTTTAGATCTGATTTTACAGGACCTACTTTTCGTTCTACTATGGCAAGATCAGTGAGGTTAAATCGTTCTTTATAGTTCTGTTCTTCTATAAAGTTTTTTAGTTTTTTGGCAAGAACTATAGATTTGTCTTCTCGTGTGCGTCCCTCTTTATCATAGTAGAAGCTAAGTGTTGGAGTGATGAACTTATCGACAAAATTTTGTGCTTTCAGTTTTTCGAACTCGATGGTCATGTATCCGACATAAGGGTAGGTTTCTGAGTTCCCTGCAGCATCTCTTCTTGACCCTGCTACAGATCCTATATGCGCAAGGTAAAATGTGTCTTTATTGTCATAGAGATCTTTTTCTATGGCCCTGAGATATTTGATGGTCTCTTCAGTTTTTGTATTCACATCAGCTTTTAAAGTAATGTTAATTGTACTTGCATCAAATGTTGGGAACAGTTGAAACTTACTGGCTTTTATACCCATGATGGTCAAGAGTGGTACCAAGATGACAAAAAGAAGTAAAAAAGTTTTTTTATAGCGCATGAAAAAGTGTATGATCCAAGAGTATATACGGTTGGCACCTTCCCACGAAGTTGTCTTTTGTTCTTTTTTTAATACATGTGCTGCATGGATCGGTAAAAAAATAAACGATTCTATCAGTGAAGCAAATACGAGCACAGCTACGGCTATAGGTATAAGCTTAATGACCTCTCCCATTGTACCTGATAACATAAGAGCAGGAATGAAAGCAAAAAGAGTGGTCATCGAAGCGATAGTAACAGGCTTGAACATCTCTTTTGCACCAAGTATTGCTGCTTCTTTAGGTTCAAGACCTTCTTCTATATGTTGTTGTATATTCTCACTTACAACGATCGCATCATCAACAATGATACCCAAGGCGATAAGCACACCGATAAGCGAGATCATGTTAATAGTATACCCGGAAAAGTAAAGGTACGCTGCTCCCATGACAAATGAGGTTGGTATACCCAAAGAGATAATAAATGACATACGTTTGTTTATAAGTAGGGCTACAAGTAAGGCAATTAAAATAAGCCCCAGCAGGATATTGGATATAACAATATTAAGACGATCTTTGATCGCTTCAGATTTGTTATCATGAATAGTATAGAGGATATCTTCATTTTGCAGGTTTGCCTCTTTAACAAGATTGTCTACGGCTTTTGAAAGTTCGATCGCATTACCTATATTACTCTGTTTAATTGAGAGATCTACGGCATAGTTGGTATCAATAGAATACATTGTTGCAGTATCTTCATAGCGTTTTTCAACAGTGGCAATGTCTTTAAGATAAAGTACTTTACCAAGGACTTTTATCTGACTTTGAAGCATAGCCTCTGCATCTTTTGCACCATTATATGTCGAAATGAAGTAATGTCCGTTCTTCTGGTCTTCTATGGTTCCTATAGGAAAGATGTAAGAGAGTCCAGCGAGTGCAGAGATCACACTGTTTTCCTCTAATCCCAGCGCACGAATTTTATCACTGTGTAGACGTATGTCATAGTATTTGTCCGAATCACCAAATATTTCAACTTCTGCAATGTTATTTAAAAGTGTGACTTTGTCTTTGAGTTTATCTGCTGCTTCGATAAGCTCTCCATGAGAAACTTTGTTGGATGAAATGGCTACTCGCATAAGGTCACGCTTGATATCCAACACCCGTACAGTGGGTTCATCCATATCTGAAGGCAGATATTGTTTGATCAAGGCAATAGCATCTTTTGCTTTTTCAGCAGTATTATATTTATTGACACGTTTTTCAAGTTCTAAAATGATGTTAAATTTACCCGCAGAGATAACTGTGGTCATAGTATCAATACCATCGATGTTTTTGAGTCCGGACTCTATCTCTTTAACAGCCATTTTATCGAGCATATCAATTGAAGATCCGGCATAGTTTCCATTAATAGAGATCATGTCAAGTTCAAAAGAGGGAAAGATCTCTTTGGGTGTTTTGGTATAGAGTATAATACCTGTAAGAAAAACAAAGATAAAAAGGAAATAGTTCAATCGACTATTATTGACGAAAAATCTTAGTATATTTTCAAACATTTATTTCCATTTTTTATTTTGAATTTATTGTATCGTAACTATGATAATGGATACTGATTTATTTTAAATAATAGTCAGCATAGTATGGTATTTAGGCTGAATCTACAAAAAGCCGTATATTATCATAATGATATAAATAGTTTCCCTTACTTAGTATAAAGAACGAGAAAACATCGTTGTCTCAATAACCCTTTAAATGAAAAATTTTAAGGTGCTATTTTGTCTTGGGTACAAGATTCTTAGAACTTACATTTTTCTTTCAATTTATCTCTCACTGAACGGAAAGCCTTATATACTTTCCCATCTTTACTGATACCACAAATATCTCCTATACAATTACCATCTTTACAGGATTCTCCTGATTCTTTTTTGCCCATAGGGGGATTCCATGCCTCATATTTTATTTCAGAGCTAGGAGCACCTGATATCATACCATCTGCAGTTCCATAAGCTATTCCCATGACTAGGGCAGTTAAAATTATCATCTTTTTTATCATAACAAATTCCTTTTTGTGTATATTATTATGATAAACGGTGAGTTTGTAGGCATAATTTGTCTATTTATAGAATTTTAAAGTATAGAGACTTGATAACATATATTTTTATATAAAGATATTGCTCGTGAATGACATACCAATCTTAATGATGAACTATGTTATATTGGTATGTTAAAAGTGATGAATATGAAAGGAAAAGTTTTAAATTTCTTGGTAAGGAAGGGTCACAATATTGTATTCTTCAGGTAAAGAGATACACGGCAGACATTTCCATTTTTTAGTCATTTTTTCTTTAAGTGCTGAGGAGATCTGTTGAAGTTCTTTATCTGCTTCATCGAGACTTAAATTATCTACTTCTATAAATACTTGCAAACGTTCAGCATCTTTTCCTTGATAGATATAGTATGAAGTGATCTCAAGTGTCTTAAAAAGATGTTTTACAAGATGGTAAAACCTTTGATACTCTTCCCCTTTATATTCTATGACAAGATAATTTGTATGATTGTTCTGAAGTAAAGGCACTGCAATGGTATATTGTCTATCTTGATGTTGCTTTAATAGAAGGGAAGTAAGTGGTTCATCTATACGTTCAAATTTTGCATAGAATGTACGATTGTTAAACTGTATCTGTTCAACAATCGAAGATCTTTTAATGTAATAATGACTATCTAAAAGGTCTAAATCAAAAACTTTTATTTTGAGGTCCTAGTAGATTGATTTTTCATAGATCACAAAATCTTGAGCAAGTGTTTTCATCTCTTCTTTGATCGTTGCATGTAATGCAGTATCATTCACATTGTCAAGTACATCAGCGATCTTGTTAGCAATGATCTCAAATTCTGCTTCTTTCATACCTCTACTTGTAAGTGCAGGTGAACCTATACGAACACCTGAAGTTACAAATGGAGATCTTGTTTCACCTGGAACAGTATTTTTATTTACAGTGATACCTGCTGCTCCCAAAGCTGCATCTGCATCTTTACCTGAGAAGTCTTTGTTTAGGAAAGAAACAAGTACTAGGTGGTTATCTGTACCACCTGAGACAATATCATAACCTCTAGCTACAAGTACTTCTGCAAGTTTAGAAGCATTTGCTTTTACCTGTTTTGCATAGACTTTCCACTCATCAGAAAGGTTGTGTTTAAATCCTACTGCTTTGGCTGCGATAACATGAACAAGTGGTCCACCCTGCAGACCTGGGAAGATAGCAGAATTTACTTTCTTGGCTACATCTTCATCATTTGTCATGATCATACCACCACGAGGTCCTGCAAGTGTTTTATGTGTTGTTGTCGTGACTACATCAGCATATGGGAATGGGCTAGGGTGTTCTCCTGCACATACCAAACCGGCAATATGGGCAATGTCAGCAAATAAAATGGCACCTACTTCATCAGCGATCTCTCTAAATTTCTTAAAGTCGATCTCTCTTGCATACGCAGAAGCACCACATACGATTATCTTAGGTTGTACAGTCTTAGCGATCTTAAGTACTTCATCGTAGTTTATACGACCATCAAGCTCTACCCCATAAGTGAAAGAAGAGTAGTTCTTACCAGAAAAACTTGGCTTAGAACCATGCGTCAGGTGACCACCGTGGCTTAAGTCCATTCCTAAGATCTTTTCTCCTGCTTTAAGAAGGGCTGCATACACAGCACCATTGGCTTGAGAACCTGAATGAGGTTGTACATTTGCATAGTTACAGTCAAAAAGTTCACATGCTCTGTCGATAGCAAGTTGTTCTACAGTATCTGCAAATTCACATCCACCATAGTAACGTTTATATGGGTAACCCTCTGCATATTTGTTAGTAAATACAGACCCCATTGCTTCCATCACTGCTGGAAGTGTAAAGTTCTCAGATGCGATCATCTCTAAGTGATCAGTTTGTCTCTCTCTTTCATTTTCAATGGCTTGAAAAATCTCCGGGTCAAATGTTTCTATAGCGTATGACATAGGGTTCCTTGTGTTGGAAGTAATTTATGTGTATTTATAGCAAATTTCTACTAAATATGTTATGAATTTTAGAGAGTAGTTGTATTTCTCAGTTAACTACGAAAATGTATCAAGTCCTAAGAGAATATAAACTTGTCATTTTCATATTAAAACCTTATAAAAGTATGTTAAAGGATAAGCTTTTTATTTACTGATAATAAAATACTTATAAAAATTAGACATACATATGACATATCTATGACATTTGAATATGCCATAATGAAGATGTTTATGGGGATAAATGTTAGAACTACTGCATAATAGGCTTAGAAAGTGATAGATCTTTGGTACTATCAAAGATTGATTGCTTATTCAATTAAACAACTTATTAATCCTATAAAATATACGACTAAATAGGGGAAAAAATGTCCATTCAAAAAACACTTGAACGAGAACTTCATGTTTTACTTAATGAATGTAATCGTATACACTGGAAAAACTTAGATCTAGAAATGTTAATTCATTACGCAAATATGGAAATAAAAATATGGGAAGATAGAGAGATAGACTATTCGGTACATAATATGCTTAGAGTTGTTGAGATAGCTGAATCTTTAAATAGATTAAGGTAAGAATAGAAAACATTATAAAATATATAAATTGATGAGGTTTTTGTGTAATCAGATATTACTTGATCTTTATCTAGCCTAAAGTTATCTAAACATCTTATTAATCTATTGTATAATATCTATAAGATTTAATAATTAAGGATAGAAATGCAATATTTTCTAATGTATGTATGGAAACTGATTTACTGGATATCTGCTCTTGTCATCATTGTGGGAATGTTAATGATGGGAATGAATATATCTAAGGTGTTCATTAGTTCCATGGCTTTACAGCCTATCATTGCGATTGCTATGTTGATAGGGGGAAGTTTCATAGTTCTGAAGCCTCTTAGCATGTTAGATAAGATGATTGAAAATAAAGTATCATTGGATAAAGATGCACGTTTAAATTTTAATATATTTGTGACCTTTGCCTTAATATCTATTGCTATTTTCTTCGCATCCATATACACTTTTAACATGTGGCTGGAACGCATTAATGATGTTGCAAACAGAAATTTAGATGATTATTCCATGATTATTTTTCCATTGGTACTTTTTATTGCTTCTATTGCTTCATTTTTGGGAAGTTTCAAGTTATTTAAAAGATATGATGAAATACTTAGAAGAAAAGAGACCTTATAAAGAATAAAACTTTATAAGGCTTTTTGACTGAAAATCAGGTGAGAATGGGATAATATTTGTTATTCCTTATGCACTTTATGATCTCTCTGAAATCCTCTGTTTACATGCAGCACCATCTTTACAGAACATCCCTTTACCTTTTTTGGCAGGTTTGAGTTCTTCGATAACATCGTATCCACATTTTTTACATTGTTCTTCAGCATTTACGGTAGGTACTTCAAGGACTGCTTCTGGTCTCATAGCAGGGAAAAGCAGTACATCACGGATAGTGTGTTGGTTAGTAAGCATCATGACCAGTCTGTCTATACCTATACCCTCACCAGCAGTTGGTGTCATACCGTAGCTTAGGGCTCTTACGAAGTCTGTATCCATATGCATGGCCTCATCATCACCTGTAGCTTCTTTCGCATCTACCTGTCCCATAAATCTCTCGTATTGATCGATAGGGTCATTAAGCTCAGAGAAGCCGTTCGCGATCTCTTTACCTGCCATGAAAAGTTCAAAACGTTCAGTGACTTCGGGGTTTTCATCACTTCTACGCGCAAGTGGAGAGATGTCTACAGGGTAATCCGTGATAAATGTAGGATTGATGAGTTTACCTTCTACAAATTCATCAAAAAGTTCTGCTTGTACATACCCTAGAGTCCAGTTTTCATCGGTTTTTAGATTACGCTCTTTTAGATAAGCAAGTCCAGCATCTCTGTCTTCTACAACTTCTCTTGGCACTCCACCGATATCGACAATGGAGTCAGCCCATGAAACCTTCGCAAATGGCGTTGCAAAATTGATCTCCATATCACCATATGGCAGAGTTCTTTCCAAGTTTAGATTATCAAAAAGGTAGTCAAAAAGCTCTTCAGTGATCTCCATTAATTCTATGTAGGTTTTGTAAGCCCAGTAGAACTCTATAGAGGTAAATTCAGGGTTATGGGTTGCATCGATCCCTTCATTTCTAAAGTTTCTGTTTATTTCAAAGACAGCTTCCATACCACCAACGATGAGTTTTTTGAGGTAAAGCTCAGGAGCGATCCTAAGGTAACGGTCGACACCTAAAGCATTATGATGGGTAATGAATGGTTTTGCATTTGCCCCACCAGGGATAGGATGCATCATAGGTGTTTCAACTTCTAGGAAACTTTTCTCTTCAAAAAATCTTCTGATCGATGAAACAATTTTAGAACGCAGTATAAAACGTTCTTTTACCTGTGCATCCATGATCATGTCAAGGTAGCGCTGACGGTATTTGATCTCTTGATCCTGGATACCGTGAAACTTCTCTGGAAGTGGAGAGATCGCTTTGGTGACGATGTTGACTGCTAAACAGTGTAGAGTAAGCTCACCTGTACCAGTTACAAAAGGGTAACCTGTTGCTTCGATGATGTCTCCTACTTCAAAGAGCTTTTTGACCACATCATTGTAATACCCCTCAGGCAGGTCATCACGGTTAAAGTAGAGTTGAACCAATCCATCACTGTCTTCTATTTTGGCAAATGCAGCTTTCCCCATGATACGTACAAACTTAATACGTCCTGTAAGCGTAAATGATTTGGATTCATCTTTTTTCATTTCATCAGTTTGGATCTCATGTACATAGGCACATTCATTTAAAAATGTTGCTGAAGGTGTACCTTTTTGTACTTGATTAGGGTAAGGGTTGATCCCTTTTTTTCTTAGTGTTTCTGTTTTTTTAATACGTTCTTGAATATATTGATTTTCAAATATCAAGGGGTCTCCTACGGGGTGGTGTAATATTTAGACTATGTCTATTTAGTTTTGACAATTTTCACAAAGACCTATGATCTTCATGGTGTGGTCAGTCATTTTAAAGTTGAAGTTTTTAGCTATCTCTTCTTGTCTCTCTTCGATAGTTTCATCGAAGAACTCTATGATATCCCCACATTTGGTGCAGATAAGATGGTCATGGTGTTTTTTAAGTCCAAGCTCATACTTTTTACCCTGTACACCAAATGATATGGAACTTGCAATGTGAGAGGTTTCAAGAAGTGTAAGTGTACGGTACACCGTGGCAATTCCAATGTTGATCTCTGGGTTTTCCTGTTTGAGTGAAGTATAGATATCCTCTGGAGTAAAGTGACCATCATTTTCATAGAGGAACTTTAAAACAAGTTCTCTCTGTTTGGTGAACTTAAGAGTGTTTTCCTTAAGTATCGTTTGAAACTTTTCTAGAAGTAGAGGATATGCGATCATGGCTAAACCTTATTGCTCTGTTGTGGTCTGAGCCGTTGTATTGGTCTCACTTGTTGTACTGATATTGTCTGTTTGTGTAGATCTGTTCTGATCTTCTGTTATATCTGTTGTCGTGATGCCTAACGTAGCAGGATCAAGATTGATAAGATATGCACCAGATTCTTTAAGAAATGGATAGAGCACAGAATCTTTCACATATTTTTCTAAATTATCTTTTACGAGTGTAACATTGGAAAGAGCAGTAATGATCAATGCAAAAATGAGAAAATATTTTCCTCCACCCAATATAAACCCTAAAAGACGGTTTATAAAACCTAAACCGCTTTGATTTGTGAGTTTAGAGAAGATAGCCCCGATGATTGTTGCACCAAGCCAGATAACAGTCAAGATAACAAGAAAACCAATGAGTTTTAACAATTGTGTATTTTCTAAATGAAAAAAATTCGTATCAATAAATGCAGCAGCAGTATCTGCCAGTCTTGATGCAAAGTAGACCCCCGCAATCAGACCTAGAAGTCCAAAAGCTTCTTTTATGAACCCTTGCATAAAACCTTTAATACCAAGTATCAGTATGATCGAAGCAATTGTGACATCAAAGTAGTTGAAGTCCATCATTGAAAAATTTTCCAGTGAAAAATCCATGTTATCTATCCTCAGTTAATTTTTGTGTATTGTATCTAAAAAGACTTTTAGAGATATTTGATTACATTAATGCGGCTTTTGAAAGCTCTTCTGGTTTATTTGCATATTGTAAAGCCACATCTCTGGAAACCTTACCGTCTCTGATAAATTTAACCAGTGCCTGTGTTTGTGTCTGCATACCGGTATCACCTTGACCAAGTTGCATTTGCGAATAGATCTGGTGTACTTTATCTTCACGGATAAGGTTTGAGATCGCATGGTTGGTGATAAGGATCTCTGAAGCTGCCACTCGGCCACCGCCAAGTTTTGGTAAAAGTGCCTGAGCGATCACTGCAACAAGTGAAGAGGAGATCATCGCTCTGATCTGTGGCTGTTCATCTCCGGTAAATACATCGATA
>CBFHPE010000028.1:0-21712 GCA_965657515.1 Sulfurovum sp. | reverse complement strand
GTCCTACAGATACAACTCCTATACCACTTGTAAAGTCTATATAGTTATTTTCATTGTCATCATATAGTGTAGCATTTACACCTTTAGTAAAGTTAACATAGTTTCTTGCATATGTATTTAATACATACTGTTTATCTGTTTGTTCTAAAGTCATTTTTATTTCCGTATTTTAATTATTGCTAATATTATAGCAAAGAGTTGTTATCGTACGTATCAAGGTTTATGAGATTATCATACAAGATATTTGTTCTCAACACTACTTCCAAATCATGTTTAGAAGTAGCGTTAAATATGATTATACGTTTGTATGAATATCCATCTGAGGATATGGGATAGAGATATTTTTTTCATCAAATATCAATTTAACCTTTTCAGTTGTATCAAAATGAACGCCCCAATAGTCTGCACCTTTTACCCAGACACGTACTGTAAAGTTTACAGAACTGTCACCCAATTCTCCTACACCTATAAAAGATTCAGGCGATTTCAATATACGTGTATCTGCATCAATGATATCTTGAAGTGTCTGTTTTGCAAGTTTGAGATCATCATCATAACCGATTCCAAAAATAAAATCCACACGACGTTCTTCCTTTTTGGAAAAGTTCGTAATGTTCCCTGAAGCCACTGTACTGTTTGGAATCAAGATCACTTTATTGTCAGGTGTTAAAAGTGTTGTATTAAAAAGCGTTATTGCCTCAACTGTACCACTTTCTCCTCCCACTGATATAAAGTTCCCGACTTCAAAAGGACGAAACAGTATAAGGATCACACCTGAACCAATGTTTCCAAGTGTTCCCTGTAATGCCAAACCGACAGCAAGGCCGGCCGCACCTAGTATGGCTATGAATGATGTTGTATCTATCCCAAGATTTTTAATTGCCGCTAATACCACAACCACCATTAGCAGGATATCAATGATACTTGCTATAAAAGCACTTAACGTTGGATCTATTTCTCCACGGTCCATCAATCTTCTGATCAAACCTGAAAGCTTTTTAGCTACCCATTTTCCTATAATGAAAATGGCAATAGCACCAATGATCCTTATACCATACTCTGCGCCATACTGAATCGCCAGATCCATATATTTATTTACATCTGTATTAATTTCGTCCACTATTTTTCCTTTATTTAATTTCTATTTTCATGAGTTTTGAAAATGCACCACTTGGAGCAGGCATATAGATTTCCGCACGGTAAGAAGAGATGAACTTTTCATCTGCTACTTTCCAAACTTTATTTACTTTATACTCAGTTTTTTCACCATTAATGTAAACACTTTTTTCATCTATTTTTTCCAACTCTTCAGGTTCTAAAAAAAGTACTAACTTTGCCTTAGTTGCATCCTGTACTTCTGCCAATGCTGTACCTGGATTTACAAAGTCACCTTTACGAACCATTAGCTTATAGAGATATTGGTTATTTAAAATGATAGATTTTTTTGAGATACTGTCTTCAAGTTGTGCGATCTTGTATTGCATATCCAGATACTGTGTTTTTGAAGAAGCAAAACTGTAAAAAGCATTATCTTTTTGAGCCGTAGATGTTGTTTTTAACTTATCTATACGTTGAAAATATGACTCTTGTCGTTGTAATGTATCTTGAATAATAAGAAGGTTCTCTTTTGATGTCTGCAAGTTGATCTTATCCAAACGATCATCCAAATATATTATACGTTTTTGATCTACGACACTTCCTTCAGCTTCGAGATCTACATCCATCACTAAGGCACTAACGGCAGACTTCAATATCACAGATTCATAAGGTTCAACCTTTGCATAATGTACCTTTGCAAAGAGTAAGAGTGGGGATAACAGTAATAGTAATAATTTCATGGTCAAGTTCTTTTTTTGATTGATTATATCGAAATAGCGTTAAGAATGCGAAAAGAGACAGAATAAAATTAAAAAGAGAGCTTATAATTAAAATAATATGTATTAGAGAATGGGCCAAATTCACTCTCATCATTTCCCTGTTGTATCATGGCACCTAAGATAAAACTGTTGTAATCATTGAGTGTATATGTAAGTGCAGGAGCGATAAAACGTGAATTATGTGTGTTAAAACTCTCTATATACAAAAGAGAACCGGATAAAAAAAGAGTGAAGTCATAACTTAGTGTAGAGCCCAGGTAAAATTTTGAAAAGGCTAAATTGGGAAGTATCTCAGAATCATAATTTAACAGTATCTGATCATAGTCAAATGTTTGGGAACTGTAACGTGCTTCAAGTGTAAGAGTTACACCGTTTACAAAACCATAATCTGCTCCTACAATCGCTTGATAAAAACTTTCCTCCTCTGTAGTAAAAGGTGTATCTCTAAGTTCATTTTCTATATAAGCACCTTCAGCTCTTACCTCTATACCCGTGTCACCTAAATTGGCTTCAAGCTCCACTCCCAACATAAGTGTTTCATTTGATTGTATGAAACTTAACCCGACATCCGTAAAATCCAAAAATGCTTTATATCTCAATGCATACTTGAGAGAGTGATCTTCTTTTTGCGAGACAACCGCTGTGATATCACTCATATCATTGAGATGTCTGGTGTAACTCAATGCCAAAACACCAAAGACCTCATCAGGTTCCAAACTATAAGTATTGCGCGGATTAAAAATATTGGTCGGGTTCCACAAACGCCCTACTCCCATACTGATATTTTGAAGTCCAAGAACTACACGGTTCTCTTCATCTTCATACCCACCATAGATACGGTAAAGTTTTGCATATACACTACCACCGTCATAATAGTTAAATTCACTTTGTGTCTTAAAAGGTACATCTGCATGGAGAAGTTCCACATAGGAAAAAGAGAGTGAATCCACATATTCTGAACCTAGATAATTGACTCCGTCACCGATGAAAGTAAAAAAGAGATTTTCATGTGTATAGTCGGCTCTGTATCGCAATCTATCATAATTATAAAGATAAGATGAACTGTCATCAGGAAAAACTGAACCCTGTGAGATAGTAAAGTTAGTATTTTCTATGCGCTGCGTAAAATCTGCTGCAAGCACTGTAGCGAGTACAAGATATACTAGTCCAATATACTTAATCAACAAGTGCTCCATCATTCATTTTTACTAAGCGGTTCACAGAATTTATCACATACTCATCATGTGAAGCAAAAAGGATGGTCACTTCCTCTTTTTCATTAAGCATACGCATCATATCCATAAGTATCTTTGAATTTTTAGAATCCAGGTTTGCAGTAGGTTCATCTGCCAAAATGATCTTGGGTTTTGAAGCAACTGCTCTGGCCACTGCTACACGTTGCTGCTGTCCACCACTAAGCGTATTGGGTAAAGCATCCAGTTTATGGTCTATCTCTAACAATGTTGCCACTTCCAATACACGCTTCGCTATCTCTTCATCTGAAAAACTACGAAGTCTCATAATAAAAGAAATGTTTTCAGCAACACTCAATACAGGAACAAGATTATATGCTTGAAATACAAATCCCATTTCGTGTAAACGGAGCTCTGTGGATTCTTTTTCATTTAGTGCTGTAATTTCTCTATCTTCAAGATATATCTTTCCCGAATTTATACTATCAAGAACACCTATCACATTAAGCAGTGTGGTTTTTCCACAACCCGAAGGTCCTATCAAAGCAGTGAATTCACCTTTTTTTATCTCTAGGTTAATGTCTCTTAGTGCATGAACCTCGCGTGGGTCATCTTTAAAAAAATACTTATTTACATTTTGAAGTCTAATCATGTATCTGCCTTTATAACATCTATAGGATGAAGATGTTTTATTTTTCTAAGGGGTAATAAAACGCTAAGGATTGACGAAAGTACAATCGCATAAAAAGTGTTACTATAGTAGCTGAATTCCTGATGTGCATAAATGATTGTTGGCATACCAAAGCTCGCCATTCCATCAGCATAGATGGACAGGTTAAGTCCTGTCTCCTGTAAGTAGAGTAACGCGAAAAAACCTAGCATAGCCCCTGTACTGTAACCTGCCAAGCCAACAAACAATGCCTCTAAAACTATCTGAGTTTTAAGATGATTGTATGCCATCCCTATACCTCGCATGATACCAAATTCACGTATACGGTCCAGTATAGAGACATACATTACACCTAAGATCCCTATAAAAACAACCAGCATGACGATGGCAAAAGTGATGGAATTAAAGATAACCATCATATCTTGCATTTGTTTAAGTAGAGGGTTCAGTTCTAAAAAACTTTTCACTTCCAACGAAGGGTAAACTTTCTTTAGAGTATCTATCATACTGTCATCATCTGTACGTATGGCTATTTGTGTTGCAGTATCTGTATCTACGCCTAAAAATTCATATAGTTTTTTACGTTCAATATATAAGGCACGTTGGTCTATGATCAGATTATTGGTCTGTATGATGCCTCTTACTTTAAGTGCAATGGAGTTGATGTCTCCACCTTTATCCTGTGTTGTGAAGATAAGTTTTGAACCGATACGCACTTTAAGGGTTTTTGCAAGTTCAGATCCAAGCAATGCACCGCGTTTATCAAAACTTACCTCACCCTCTTTTAAAAATTTGCTGAATTCTCCAAACTTCTCTTCCTCTTTCAGATCAACACCTATGATATTTGAAAAAGAAGCTTTTCTTGCTGTTAAACTTAATCCTTCTACACTGTAACGTACACTTACAGCTTTTACATGAGGATTGTTTTCAAGGTTTGTACGTATCTCTTCTGCATTTTGTACATCATTGGCTATTTGTCTGTCAAGTCTGTAGTTTTTATTATAGATGCTTATCTCACCACTGTCACTTCTTAATGCAGAATTAACCATATTAAGTGTCATGCCATCATATATACCTTGAATACTCAACATCATACTCATACTCACAGCGATCATAATGATCACCAGTAAGGTACGTGACAAACGTAAAAATGCATTGTTCCATGCCAATTTCAAAATCATCTTAAACATGATGCGTTGCCTCTATAGGTTTAAATGCGTTAATGTAGCTTGCAGGATATATGATACTTAAAAAATTTAAGATATAGATCGTTGCAACATTCCAAGAAATCGTAAATAGATTAAAAGCAAAAGGCATCTCATCAGAGACGATGCCATAATCCTTATACATCTCACTCATTCCTTCGATCACAATAGGATTTACTGAAAAATAATATGCTATAGAAGCACCGATGGGCATTGCAAGAAGTATCGCTGCAGTTGAGAGTATAAACATTTCGTAAAAAAGCAGTGCGCGTATCTTACCTTCTGAGAGACCTATGCATCTTAATGTACCAAACTCACGCACACGTGAACTTACATTGATAAACCCAAAGATCATAATAACAAAAAAGATGACCACAAAAAATAGAGACATAGAAATATACCCAAAAACAGAGTCTACTTCCATCGCTTCTACCATAGGTTTCATAAGGGTTTTCCATGTAAGTGATTCTATGTCAGATTCCATTTTAGAAGCAATGTGTGCATTGATTTGATCAACCTCATCGAGATCATGTAAAGCAATAGAGATATAAGAAGCTTTATTTTGTGAATACATTAATGTATCAAAATACGTTCTTGTCACAAAAGCAGCCATCGCATCAAACTCAAATGATCCTGTTTTGAACACACCACAAAGTTTAAAAATGTCTGCTGCAAAAGAGTTATCGCTGGCACTCCCTACAAATGTCACTTCATCACCTATATCTACACCCAATTTTTTAACAAGATCCGCACCAGCATAGAGACAATTTCCGGAATTATTTTTAAGATATCCCCCTTGTATGAGTGTATGTTTAACTTGACTCATCTGCGCTTCTTTATCCGGATCTATTCCCGTCACCATTGCAGCTGAGGAGATATCTTTACTAGAAAGGAGGCCATAGGTTTCATAACGAGACGTATAGTTTTTGATACCTTTGATATTTGCAAGTTTTTCTTCTATGGATCTTACATCATTGATGAGATATTCATTCCCCCCAATGTCTCTATATTCTTTTTTATACACTTCTATGGCACCAGTATAAACTTTAAGTGCATTTTTCAACATGGATTCATGTGAACCATCCAACATAGCTACATAAACAATAAAAAACAATGTTGAAATAAAGGTCAGTATAAAAGTAGTGATAGAGCGACTTTTATAGTAAAGTATGTTTTTAAGTGCCAGTTTAAACATAAGTGCTTATCTTGAGAAACGCTTTAGTGCGCTTTTTTTAAAGTACTGTGAAGAGATTGTTTTATCATATTCCACTTCATCCAAGACCATCTCAGTAAATGATGTTTTTTTATCGACTGCCTGTACTTTCCAGTAGGTTGGAAGATAATATTTAGAAAACTTTTTCACCTTTTTATAGATGAAGTGACGCACCTCTTTGCCATCTTCATCGAAAAATATATCTTTTTGTGAAGTATAGGTATTTGTGTCAATACGAGAAATGATCTTCCCCCAAACTACTGCGGCATCTTCTTTGGGGATAAGTTCTAAAGTAACGATCTTCCCTTCTTTTTTGAGTATTCGTGGGGTATAATCCTCTACTATGGAACTTTGTTTCACCACATCATCGTTGGTGATGTCACTCCCCATCCAGTTTTGCAACATCATTGAAGGAGGTATCTTGATAGTACGTTCTATTTTAGGGATGTATTGCCACATTTGATTGTCAAGACTTAAAAAGGTTATACCTTTATCCCGTGGAGGATATATCACTTTGACAAAACTCTTCTTTGTACCTTCTGACCAACTCTGCATCTTCATAATACGTACATGTCCTAAAGAGGTAATACGCATCTCAATTTGCATATAAACTGAGACCCCTCGCATGTTATTGTCAAGTTTCTTGATGATCTCTTCTGCTTCATTTGCAAAAGAGATCTGATGTATCAATAACAGAAATATAAATACTTTTTTCATACCCTACTCCTTATCTACTATTATATTATATGCTTACATATCAAAAAATACCCTAAACTTTCAATTTTTTAATACGTAAAGATTCGAAAAGTATACATTTTCATAAAATTATAGTATACTCATTTTACGTTTTTAATTCTCAAAAAGAAAGGGGAATGATTTGTCTAAAAACAGATATAAGCTTATCATTAGACCTTTACTCTCTCTTTTTGTATTTTTTACCCTTATTTTTCCAAGCCTTGTTATAGCAAATCATCCACCTCAGTCAACCTCTACGATCACACTGCCTATACAGTTAGATCTTAAAGTTTTGGAAAATTACCTAAATAGCATTCTTCCAAGTGACTTGGCAGATATTAATGAACAAAACATTGTTTGTGTCAAGCCACAATACTTTAAAACGACAGGTATTCCAAAGTGTCGTAGAAAAGGTTTTAAAATAAAATGCAAAAAAAATTCTTTTAAATTCAGAACCGTACCTAAGATTAAATGTGATGTAGAGGGTTGGGTAAAACGCAACGGTCAGATATCAGTCACTGGTCAAGGAGACACACTTAAATTTGCAGTTCCTGTCAAAGCAAGAGTCAGTGCAAATGCTAAAATAAGTGAAACAGCAGAAGCAACAGCAGTTATTAAAATTGATGTTAAACCGCACATCAATCAAGACTGGTCCATTTCTGTAGATATGGCACCAGATATTACATGGGCAAAAAGACCTACTATAAGGTTATTGGAACTGGTCAAAATAACACTTCAAAGTAAAGTAGAACCTAAACTCAAAAAGAAGATGGAAGAAGCTATCCAAAAAGTACCACAACATCTTGCTGATCTTAAGATCAAAGAGAAAGTACATACTGTTTGGCAAGATATTCAAGAACCTATTAAACTAGATGACAAAACAGACATTTTTCTTCTATTTAAACCTCAAGAAGTCTCTTATTCCGGGCTCAGTATCGATAATAATATTCTACAAACTACAATAAGTGCAGCAGGGAAAACAAATATAGTACTTGGTGACCCCTCGGAGACCGACTGCGAAAAATCCCAACTCTGTACTCTTGGATCCATTCCCTGTCAAGAAGGAAAATTTAACTTTCATCTTCCTGTTTCAATTAGTTACGAAGAGTTACTGGATATTTCAAAAGAGAATTTACTGGAGGGATATTCTATCGATCTTATAAAAAGTGCTCTTCCTGGAGTATTGAAAATATCCAATCCAAAGATCATAAAAAGTACTTCGGGTACAGTAAGGATCTCAGCCGACATCAATTATGATAATCGCTCTTCCTGGCTAAAAAAGATCGATATATTTAACTGGTTTGATGTGGCTGGAAATATCACATTCAAAGGTACACCACGCATTGACAAAAAAAGTAGATGTTTAGTACTTGAGGATCTTGTGTTTGATTCAACAACGAACAATGATCTTTTTGATCTCTTGGTCGATGCATCAGAATTGGAACCATTGAGCTCTTATTTTGCAACACTTATGAAGTTTGAATTTGGTAAAAAGATAGATGATGCTGTTATTCAGGCAAATGAAGCAATTAACTCATTCTCAAAAGATGACCTTACCGTTTCTGCATCTTTGCATATGGCTTCCATTGATCATCTTGTGGTCAATGATGAGAAGATCACCATCAGCACAAAACTTTCCGGTGTGGTCAATGCCGATATAGGACTATAGTTTCACTCTACCCTTTTGTCCAACGTTTCATTAATTCCATACCCATCTCAAAGGGTACATTCCCACTAAGGGTCAGTCTCTCTACCTCTTTTTCAAGTTCATTTGTACTCATATGCGTATATTCTGTATTTATATTTGTAAATTCTGTTGTCTCAGATGTTATACCCATACTTGTTACATTCATCCTTGTAGTTGATGCAAATATAATAGTTGATGAAACACATATAAGTGTTATTATTTTTCCTAACATTTCTTTTCCTTGCGATTATTTCGCGATAGTACCCAAATAACCTTTAAACTAAAGTAAGTCTATTGATATTATCATATTTTTTAAAAACATAATGATATTAATTTGAAAATTAAAGTTCTTTTCGGGATTTGACTAAAAAAAAGGGGAGGGGAGGTGTTAGTCTACATAGTAGTGACACGCATGGTGCCACTTTTTTGAGTAAAAACTACTTGAGCTCACTATTTATACTAAAAAGTAAGGGTTCTAAAAATAATCCTAAAACCACCCTCTCAACATGAGGTACCAATACATTGGTTTCAATTGATAGAGGTCAAATACCCACCAAAGCCATCTTGGTTCTTCAGGGTTCAAGAAAGGTATAGTTGGCGCATAACCATCATAATTAAATTCTGCCATCATGATCTCACCATATCCCGTTTTGATCGGACATACAGTATAACCGTCAAATTTTTCTTTAAGTGGTTTACCTTCCATTGCAGCAATCAAGTTACCTACAACAACAGGCCCCTGGTGTCTTGCCGATCCACCTGTTCTACATATCGGGATACCACATACATCACCAATACCAAATACATTTTTATATCTTCTATGCTGAAGTGAATACTGGTCTACTTCTAGCCAACCTTTTGCATTACCTTTTTGCCAACCCAGAGGTGAATCAAGTAAAGCTTGGGATGCTGTCATAGGTGGTACGATATGGATAAAGTCATACTTCATTTCCACCATTCTCGTTTTATCGATCATTGTATGTTCTTCAAGATCCTCATCGTATTCACCTTTTTCTTCGTATGCCTCTTCAAAAGTTGCTACTTTATTGGCTATATCTATCGCTACAAGATTATGATTAAATTTATTGGTAATAGTGTCATACCCTTTTTGTACTTTTTCCAATGATGCTGCTATCCCAGGGAACTTAAAGAGTTTTGCACTGTTGGTTGCATAGATATAATTTGCCCCTAAACCATCTTCTTTCAAATGGTCTGCACTAAGATAGAGTATTTTTTGTGGTGCTCCACCACATTTAATAGATGTATTTGGACTTGTATAGATCGCAGTTGGTTTTTTGCCTGAGGCAGCTGCTTCTTTTAATTCTTTAAACCATTCCCATGTAGCTTCACCACCTCTAGCTGTACCTTTTTCCAGATCACTCAAATAGACACTGGAGATACCATTTTTACCGATATCATCTTCTGTCAAACCTTTGATCCAGTCATAATGATATTCCATTCCTGTTGCAACGACCATAAAGTCATATGGTACTACCTCACCTGCACGGGTAGTTACTTTATTGTTATCAGGATCAAAAGAAGCTACTTCATCTTTGATCCAGTTAACATCATCAGGAATGAAATCTTTATTGTCTTTTTTAATATCATCATTGTCATAAAGCCCTGCAGCAATAAATACTTGCCCTGGCTGATAGAGATGTATCTCATTAGGTGCTATGATCGTGATCTCAGCATTTGGCAAGGCAGAGTGAAGTCTCGCCAAAGCCATAATTCCACCTGCTCCACCACCAACAACTAATACTTTTGCTTTCTTGTCACTTTTACTGCTTCCTTCTTCTGCCTGTAAAGAAGGAGGCATACCCATCATACCGGCTGTTGCCCCAATACCCATCATTTTAAGTGCATCTCTTCTGCTTAAGCCTTCATTTGTACTCTTTTGAAGTGCTTCTATAACGGCTTTACTTTGTTGAATCTTTTTGTTTTTCATCAGCTATCCTTTTATAAGCTATACTTTATATTATTATAACAAAAATAATATTTATAAATACTGAATGACTATTCAATATTTATAAAATATACTCTTAATTAAATTATTTAGTAATAATATTAATTCTTACAGAATAAGTATTAATATAAAAAATATATCACTATTATTATTTATATAAGTTTAGGAACTACACTAATTTTTTATTTCTTCTTTATTTCCCTGATAATCACCTAACATAAAAGCAAGCCATTTTGTCTCTTCATACTGATCAAAGAGAAACTGTATACCCATCGTTAAAGGGACAGAGAGGATCATACCTGCTGGTCCGAACATCCATCCCCAAAAGATCATAGAGAGAAAGACCGTTAAAGAAGAGAGACCCAAACCTTTTCCCATAATGTGGGGTTCAAGCATATTCCCTATGATCATATTAACGATCAGATACCACATCGCTATCCACATTGATGTCATCAAACTATGATCTATCAATGCCAATATCACGGCAGGGATCGCAGCCAATATAGACCCTACCACAGGGATAAAATTAAGGAAGAAAACAAGCGTAGCCCAAAGAAGTGCATAACGCATATCATAGAACCATAGTACAAGTAGTATCCATAGTGCTGTCAGTAAAGATGTTTTCACCTTAATGAAAAAATAAGTCTTTATCTTCTCTATAATCGCCATCCCCTCTTCTATTGACCCTTTTCTGTCTGTCATCACTTTTAAAAATTTATTGTGAAGATAGTTTGAATCCATCAAAATAAATGCAACAAGAAAAAATATCAAGAAGATATTTGAGAATTGATTTTTAGTCTGCAGAGCTAATCCCTGAATCAATTCAGTAAAATTTGACTGATCAAATAACTCTCTTAGATCATCATGTGCTACTGCTATACCAAGGTGATTTATCTTTTCTGACATTTGTCCTAACCATAGATCAAATTTTTGAAGAATAGTGTCATAGTTTTTTACAAAATCTGAGACCTCTTCTCCTATAAAGCCTCCAAATGCAACAACGGGTATAAGTATAAGCACTGTAACAAAAACAAGTGACACCATTCTAGGTATATGTTTTTTCTCAAGATAAGCAAGAAGAGGTGCAAGAAGTATCGCGATAGCAGAAGCTATGAGAAAGGGAACAATGATCGCCGAAGAAAGTTTCATGGCTGTAAAGACGATCGACAGGGCTGCCATGAAAAATAATACTTGATTGATGGGCCATATATTTTGTTGAAATTGTTTCATAATTGTATTCCTAATTATTTTCCTTAAGATTGATTATAGCGTTAATTAAACAAAAGATAAATAGCGTTTTATCATACAATTGATTCTCTCTCTTTTAGCTATAATACAATTTCTAAGTATAAAATAAGGGAACAATATGTCACTCACTGCAAAAGTCTTATGGGCAATGCTTTTAGGTATCATCGTAGGATTAATGCTCAATCTACTTGGCTTAAATACTCCGGAAAGTTTCATCAATGAATATATTGTCGGTGGACTTTTTTATATTGTAGGTAAGCTGTTCATCACGGCCCTTAAAATGCTGGTAGTACCACTTGTTTTCTTCTCTCTTATCTCAGGTGTGCTTGGTATCGGAGACATTAGAAAATTAGGGAGTGTTGGTTTAAAATCTTTTGTACTCTACATGCTTACTACTGCACTGGCAATTGCTATGGCTATAGGTTTAGCATCTATTATCATCCCATTTTTTTCTACACCCATAGCGCATGAGGCTACGTTTACAGCCAGTAAGGCACCGGAACTTTCATCAGTACTTATCAACATCATTCCTAGTAACGTCTTACATGCTTTTGTATATGGCAATATGTTACAAATCATTTTCTTCTCTATTTTACTAGGTATCTCACTCTTGATGGTAGGTAAAAAAGCACAGAACATTGCAGAAGGAATAGAAGTCATGAATGAAGCTATGATGAACATGGTAAACATTGTGATGTCAGTGGCACCATATGCAGTATTTGCGCTATTAGCAAAAGCTCTAGCTGATCTCGGTCTAGATATTTTAGCTCAATTGGCTGTCTATGTTGTAGTACTGATAGCCGCACTTTTATTCCATCTTTTTGGAACACTCATGTTCCTACTTAAACTCTTATCCAAATTAAATCCTACTATGTTTCTAAGAAAAATAAGGGATGCACAAGTCTTCGCATTCTCTACATCATCTTCTAATGCCACCATACCGGTTACATTACGTACGGTGACTAAACGTATGGGTGTTGACAATTCAGTCGCCTCATTTACTGTACCGTTTGGAGCCACTATCAATATGGATGGTACAGCGATCATGCAAGGGGTTGCTACGGTATTCATAGCCAACGTATACGGTGTTGAACTGGGTATCTCCGGATACCTTACTGTCATACTCATGTCTGTACTCGCTTCTATCGGTACAGCTGGTGTACCTGGTGTTGGGCTGATCATGCTCTCTATGGTCTTTGTCCAAGTGGGACTCCCTCTTGAAGGCATAGGACTTATACTGGGTGTAGATAGGTTATTAGATATGATACGTACCTCAGTGAATGTCACAGGTGACGCAGTAGTAACATGTATCGTTGCCAAAAGTGAAAAAGAGATTGATCTAGAGATTTTTGCAGATGAAGAAGCAGGTCAAGTTGAAGAGTTGGAGATCGATGATGAAGATGAAAATGCTTTGGCCCAAACAGTTCATCATATAGAAGAGAAATAAATAAGCCCTGGATAGCTACATAGCTATCCACTCCTTTTGCACAAGAAGTTTTTCTCCTGAAAACACCTGACCTAAAAATTTGTCTCCTACGGCATACGTCCCTACACCCTTAGGGGTACCACTCATAATAATATCATTATCCTCAAAGGTCATAAAACTCTGTATTTCTGAAAGCATTGTATCTGGTTTGTACATCATGAGATCAAAAGTGGCAAACTGGGCCAACACATCATTTACATAAAGCTTCATTTCTAAAGTGCTCAGGTCTTCACATATCGGGACAAACTCACTCAGTACTGCAGAATTATCAAATGCCTTTGCTCTCTCCCACGGCAAGCCTTTGGATTTAAGATGATTTTGTATATCCGCATGTGTCAAGTCAAGGCCAAAACCAACAGCTGCTATTTTGTTGTCACGTATGAGAAAGCAGATCTCCCCTTCAAAACGACACTCTTGTGAAAAGTAGTAAAGGCTATCGCTGATAGCAGAATTAGGTTTATTAAAAACGACCATAGAAGAGGGAATCTCATTTCCGAGTTCTTCTATGTGTTCTACATAATTACGACCGATGCAAACGACCTTCGATACTTCATATTTCTTGTTTTTATATTGAATTGATTTCATGGTTTATTGTAACGTATTTTAAGCTTTTTGAGGCACAATAAATAACAAGCGTGATTCTTTAAGGAAGATAATGTCCATACAAACAAAAAAAATATCTCTAGCATTCGTACTAGGTCTCATCTCATTTATCATGATGATTACTTTTTTTAACTTACAACAATCACTTCTAGTAGCTTCTATTGTACTAATGGTCACTCTATGGACCAATGAAGGTTTACCTCTGGCTGTTGTTTCCCTATTACCTATTATACTATTTCCTGCAGCAGGGGTTTTATCAACCAAAGACACTGCGGTCAATTATGCTAACCCTATCATTTTTCTCTTTTTGGGAGGATTCCTTATTGCAATAGCAGTCGAAAAAACCGGTTTACATAAGATCATCGCCAACAAAATGCTGCAACTTTTTCCAAGCTCTGCTAGAGGTATTATATTTGCACTTATCATCACTTCAGGGCTTTTAAGTTCAGTGCTTTCAAACACTACAACAACACTGCTTCTTTTGCCTATTGCCCTCTTTCTAACCGAAGATGTTAAACTCAAAATGCGCCTGGCACTAGGTATCGCTTATGGAGCCAGTATAGGGGGAATTTTAACCCCTATTGGTACTCCACCAAATCTTATACTTATGGGGGTCATGGAAGAACTTGGTATGGAAGCTATTCCTTTTGTTCAATGGATGTACATGGTATCACCTATCGTTGTAATTATGTTTATCGTAGTAGGTTTGGTCATGAGCATAGGATTAAAAGATGTACATATTGAAGCTGACCTTCATACTGGACCTCTTAGTGCTGAACAGAAAAGAGTGTTATATCTTATAGGTACATTGATCTTTATTCTTCTTATAAATGCGCCAATCAAACCCTACTATAATGGTCTGGGCTTGAGTGAGCCAGGTATACTTCTCTCCGCAGGTCTACTTTTATTCATGCCACCTTTTTCCATTTTGGACTGGATGAAAGACAAAGAGAACATACCATACCGTATCATGTTTCTCTTTGGTGCAGGATTTGCTATTGCTGCGGCATTTACAAGAACCGGCATGGCTTCTGAAATCGCTTCACACCTTGTCTCATTCTCGGCTATGCCTATACTACTTTTTTTACTCATTATCGCTGCCATGGTAACATTTACCACAGAGATCACTTCAAACACAGCACTTATATCTATCATGCTTCCCATACTCTTCAATGTAGCAGAACAAACCGGTATAAATGCAACACTTATCATGATGGTAGCAACAGTTTGTGCTTCTTATGCCTTCATGCTGCCTATCGCAACACCACCAAATGCCATTGCTATGAGTTCTGGTGTTGTATCGATCAGGACAATGGCAACGTATGGGCTCATATTTAATATTTTAGGAATTTTACTTATAGTAACTATTGCCTTTACATTTTGGCAACAGCTGCTATAAGGAGATTTTTCACCCTCGCCAATATTCACAGAGTATACATATACATCATATTCTTCTTTGGATATGCCCTTTTAATCTACAGTTAAACAATTTTCCAACATAGTACTTTGTGTATAGACTTTTCTTTAGGACTAAAAGTAAAGGTATTTCAATTATGTTATAATTTTAATAATATTTAGTTTTTATGAAGATCATAAAAAACTAATATTCTAAATGTTTTTAAAAAACAATACTAATTGAGGACAAAATGGGAAAGACAAGAGGAAATATGATCTGTGAAGATTGTGGGTACATAGGCACATCCAAGACACAAATTTCAGGTTCACTGTGGATGGAAATTTTACTTTATATAATAGCATTGATGGTTGCCGTACCAACTTTTTTTGTATCATTCTTAATTCCGTTCGTATACTCCATACATAGAAGAACCGTGTCAGTAAAGGTTTGTAGAAAATGTGGTGGTGAGGTTGTAAATATGTTTACACCCAAGGGAGAAGAAATTATGAAAGAAATGGCATTTGAAGAAATAAATTAAATTTTAACATTGCCTATCATAAAAGAAATAGAGATCACTACTTCTTTTATACGTCTAAAATTTTTAATGATTATATCGCGGTAACAACGATATTTGGATCAAGTTTATCTCTTAGTGCATTTTGTATAGCATAGAGTGTCCCTGTACCTGAACTAGAACAGCTGCTGCAGGCTCCAAGATAACTGATGTAAACTTCAAATATCTCACCATTTTCTTTAACACTCAGTATATCTATATCTCCACCATCCATCACAAGGAAATCTCTCACCGTGTTATCAATAGCAATATCAACAGCAATGATTCTATGTTCCGGGCTTAAATCTCTAAATGGTACATCAGATAAAGCACTCTCTGCTTCTTCATGTTCTGCCTGTGATTTTTTCTGTGCTTCAATTAAGGCTGAAAGTATTTCTGTACAACTCGTATCTGATGATCCCGCTTTTGTATATTCTGCCAAGGTATCAAGTGTTTCTATGTTATGTAAAGCAATAGTCTCTTTTAGAGAGCTCAGGCTCATTGGGCTGTCTTTACAAGGGGTACTTGTTTCTTCATGAGTTAATGGTTTATTGATATATTTTTTTACTGCCAGTTTTGCAGCATCAAGGGCAAAGGTGATCGCATAACGTTCAGTAGAAGGAAGTGCCTCTATCTTAGGGTTATCTCGTAGAAAACGCTCCAATGCCTGGTATGTGATACCATCAACTTCTGGCATGTTTTTATTTGTACATAAAAGTGCCAACATATGATTGACTGCGATCCCTGAAGCTACACCTTCAAAAGTATAACGTGCTAGGACAATAGTATCTTCATGTGTATTGATAGCCCAGTTTAGTGTAAGTTTATACCCTAAAGCTTCATCACCATAGGTATAAGTGAAAAGTGAAGCACCCAGTTCATCGGCTTCATCTTGAGAAATAGTACCAACATATTTGGGGTCGCTTATAAACATCGCTACCTTGATACCATACTCACTGTTTGTTTGTTGATCCATATTTTTTCCTTTAGGATAATAATGCCCACTTTAGCGAGCTAACCTAAAACTAAACTAAAATCAGACAAAATTTGTCAGAATTAGATCTTTCAGACTTTTGAGAAGTACTTTGATCCTACTTCTCCACTATAGTGAGATCTGAAGCGATAATATACATAGGTGAGTTATTAATATCTAACATATCACAACCACCTCCAACTGCAAAACCATATCGGTCATGTTCTTTGACCATACTAATACCACCCATCATATCAAGAAAAGGAAGTACACTATCCAATAAAATCCTTGACTCTTTGATATCCTTAAACTCAAGATTAACAGTATTAATATCTTCACCATCATCATCCTGGACTACAATAGTAACGATTTTTGATGAGTCCGTAGGTACTTGTACAGAACGGATCTGGGCATCTCTAAAGTGATTGTACTTCTCTAATAATGTATTGATCTCTTCCATTATTTTCCTTTTGGTAATTTTATTGACATCTTAGCAAAGAAGACTTACATATAGCCTTCATTGCTATATAGTAGTATTTTAGGGCTCTAAGCAAGTAATAATATGAACAAAAAGTTTTATAAATAAATCAGTTATATAATTTTTTATAAAGTATTATATGCTATGCTATAGGTAAGACTACCATAAAAGGATAACAGATGAGTAATTTAGATTTAGTACAACAAGATGCAATATCTCTTAAAGCAGATCAAATACAACAAAACCTGCCTAATGTAGATGATACATCTTTGAATCAAGTAGACGAAGACTTACTAGAAGCATGGCGTGAAGTATTTAAAGAAGATAAAGTTCAAGTACTGGAAGTTTGCTGCTAACTGCAAGAGGAAGAAAGTTCTTCTCTTGCATCCATGAAGTGCTATTTATTAAAAACGTAAGTGATTATTATACCTCTTCATAAGGATCAAACTCTGCAATTGTTTCCAAGGCTTGATCAAATTGTTCTGGGGTCAATTCAAAAGCATTGATCCCTAAGTCTGCTATACCATAAAGCTTATCGGTATCTTTGGGTGAAACCAAAGCAAATATCGTTTGGTCAGGTTTTATATCTTGGATCTGTTTTAAAAAAGCAACACCCTCAGGCTCCACACTTAAATCACCCATAACTATATCGTACACATTTGCATCAAAAAACTTTAATGCTTCTTCTTTACCTAAAACTTTATCTACTTTGTTAAAGAGTTGATCGAACACTTTAGTCTCTTCATCAAACATCGAGCTCTCATCTTTAATGAAAAGCATATTCCATTTTTTATCAGTATTCATTATTTTCCTTTTTTTTTAAACACATCAAGAGTGAAAAAATTATTAGATCTTTTTCTTTGTAGTAAAAAACTGTTTAGTAAACTGTTCACCTTTTTTCTTAAATACTTTAGAAATATCAGGTACATATACCTCATCAGCCGTGACTGAAAAAAGCTCTAACCACCTAGTAAAAGTTTCTCTTCTGAGATGAGGCATCTTTACATGTGCTCCCACAAAACTTCCATAATACGTATTTTCACCTAAAATTTTAGCCAACCAAAAATCTGCTAAAAGTTCTATATGATCTAGCCATTCTTTACTTGTTATATCATCCCCTAATTCATCTATAAAAAAAGAAGCCAGCACATCATCATGCATGGCTTTTTCATAAAATGCGGTCATCAAAGTTCTTAGGTTTTCTCTAGTAATACTATCTTGAAGTTCTATGCCTCATCCTTTTTGTACAAATCATCTCTAAAACATAAATGTGATCACGGTAAATGATGATTTTTTTTGAAATGAAATTATAGCAAAATTCAAAAAATTATAAAACACTCTTTTCTATAATTAATCACAAATCAAACGTATAAAATAAACATAAAGCTTCATACAGCTTTTTTTCATTATAATAGTAATCTATTGACCTATCTACTTAAGCAAAGGTATTCAGAGGGTTAATAAATATATTTAGACTTGCAGGTGCACTATGCCCATAACTATTAAAAAGCCCCTTACACTCAAATCTTATTTGAAGATAGAGGTCGATACACCCAAAATGTATCTGGTTTCGATCCTGAATGATAAGCATGTTTCATGGGAATTTTGTATGGGTGTACTCATGGATGTCTTTCACAAGAACCAGGAAGAAGCAAAAGCCATTGCCCATGAGATCGTAACAAATGGTGAAGGATTTTGTGGCGGGTACATGTTAGAAATTGCAGAAACAAAAGCAAACTTAGTAGAAGAAGTCGCTAAAAAAGAAGGCTTTTCTCTCGTCTGTCTGATCGAAGAAGTTTAGTTTTATATTTTAATGCTGATAATTCGTAATCTCAAACCATAGCCATCTGTCAGTAACTATAAATTTTTTATAGCTATAATAATTTTTTAAAACCCTATTTAATGGAGATGAAATGCTAATTCAACCACAAGATGTACAACAAGTATCAAATGCTATGATGAATATGTTACATGAAGATGAGATAGAACTTATTAATAGTTTTTATGATGCTGTCAAGGCCAAAGATATAGAAAAAATTGATGAACTTTTTAAAGCCCTTTTAGTAGAGGTAGAAAATCACTTTAAAACAGAAGAAGATATGATGGAACAAAGTGCTTATTCTGATATGCAAATGCACAAAAGTGATCATGATCTCATAAGAAAAAAACTGGAAAAGTTCCATAAACGCTGGGAAGTACTCAAAGGTCCAAAAGAAGTGCAAGGTTTTTTAGAGAAAGATTTTAAGAAATGGTACACGCAACATGTTTCAAAATGGGATGCACAAGCTGCCCCACATGTTGGCTAAGAAGTAAGTTGTATACAGCTACTCTTTTTTAGTCTATCCCACTACGGAAGAAAAAAAGAATTTTTTGCTTGTGCTTCATTTGCACAAGTTGTACAAAGGCCTGCTTTTGGCATACTAAGTAAGCGTTCTAAAGTAAGTTCTTCTCCACATTCAATACAAAAATATGAAAAATTATTTTTCAAACGTTCTTGAAAGTAGAGGATTTTTCTTTTTTTCATGTAAATACGTTTGAGTTTTCTCTGATTAAGTTCTTCTTCACTGGCATTCTCAAAAGTTATAATGTCACTTAGCGTATTTTCTGGTGCAACTACATGCGTAGTCAATTCCAGCTCATCAATTTGTGAATTAGCTATAGCAAGCTCTTTTTCAAGTTGATCTTTTAACATGGCACTCCTTTTAAAAAACATTAATCTATCTTATAATTATTATACTATTTTATACTATTTTAGCTCAAAAAAAGCTTTCTTGATCATCAAGTGTATGTAAAGAGCATGTAGACTTAGGGAGTATAAAAAGATATATTAGAATAATAGGTATGGCCTAGATATCAATCTAAGCCCGCTACGCTGATAAGATATTATTTGGCTAGTATTTCATCCAATTCATCTGCATAAATAATCTCTTTTTCAAGAAGTAGTTTTGATAAGTGTTGTATCGTATCCCAGTGCTCATTGACGAGATCTATAGTATTTTTTTCACCTTCAAGCATCCATTTTTCAAGTGCCGCGTCGATCTTTTCATGATAGTGTTCTGTATCTCTACTACTGACAGGTTTGTCTGTTGCATCCATGACACCATTGATATTGATATATCCAACCTCTTTATCCATACCATAATGTGCTATAGCCGTATATGCATCACGTGTTGCTTGTTGCAAGTCATTTGAAGCACCGGCATCCAGCCCCTCTATATCACCAAACTGTTTTATTTGTGCAGTCCTTCCTGCTAAAGATACACATATCCTGTCTTTAAAGTCTTTGACGGTCATATTGTCTTGAACATCATTGTAATTATGTGAGACAAAGTGCTCATTATTATCTTTTGGTGTAAGACTTACATGATCAATACGTACATGATGCATTAACACTTTAGAAATAACAGCACGCCCTGCTTCATAAACAGCTGTCTCTTCAAACATTTGCTCTGGGGATAAATAAGACTGTCTCTCACCATATTTAATGCGATTAATTTGATCAAATAAAATCTCTTCAGTGATGTTAGGCAAGCTATGACGTAAACAGTAAAATGAAGCCTCTTTTCCTAACATTTCAAGTTGAGCACCTGTAAATCCTATAGTGTGCATCAACAATTTTTTAATATTAAATGTACCACTTGTAGGCTTATCCTCAATGATCTTATCTAAAAAATATTGTCTTGCATCCTTATCAAGGTTATTGATCTCAATGTGGATCTCAACCCTTCCCGGTCTAATAATAGCACTATCAATATTTTCTTTATAATTGGTTGCAGCTATGACAAAGATATCTTCACCTTTTTTACCTGTAAAGCCATCCATCTCAGATAAGAGTTTATTGATAGGAACTTCTCTCCCATTTTCTCCATCACGTTTTCCAATAGTATCTATCTCATCAATAAAGATAATGGCCGGCGCATATGCTTTTGCTTTTGTAAAGATGAGCTTTGTTTTTTCAGGTTGGAGTAGTTCAAGTCCCGTCGTTGAAATAAAAGGTAGTTCTGCCTCTTTAGCAAAGGCTTTTGCTAACATCGTTTTCCCTGTACCTGGAGGTCCGTATAAAAGCATACCTTTAGGAGGATCGATCTTAAAACTGTCTAAGAGTTTTGGTTCTTTAAAAAAGTTAATAACCTCACCTAATCTTTGCTTTGCCATGTGATGACCCGCTATATCATCAAAAGAGACATTTGGTATATCAAAAACAAGACCATCGTCACTAAAGTCTTTGATCCTAACCACTTGTGAAAATTTACATGAGTTTATTTTATAAGTAATGATCCCATTTTTATGAGAAAAGCTATCATTGATATCAAGAGTAGTATTTTTTCTAAACAGCTCTCTTACAAGTGTATCGTTTTCTATAAGTGGGCTTACTCTCTCTTTTAAGAATGTCACACACTCTTTGGCAACAGAGACTTTTATCTGCTTG
>CBFHPE010000027.1:0-21993 GCA_965657515.1 Sulfurovum sp. | reverse complement strand
TGTTGGACGCGTATTATAGCACCGACCAACTTTATTGTCAAGGGTTTTTAGGGAAATTATGGAAATTTGTTGAAATTTCTTCTTTACTTACATATTAATATATAAATTTGTCTTTCTTGCATCTAAATTCCATCATATCATCCAAAGCTATTTGATTGTATACTAATGCCAATATTTAATAACAAGGTTCCACAGAATGAAAAAACTCTCTTTAATACTAGCTACATTTTTACTTCTTTTTTTTACTGCCTGCAGTTCTCCTAGTTTTGGAGGGAAAGAAGTAAAAAAAGAGTATTTTACTAATGGACAGATACGTACAGAATTTATTATGGATGATAAAACTGGGAAAAATGGTCTTCTTAAAAAGTATGGTTACAATGGGGAACTTACATCCACTGTACATATACTTAATGGTGTCAAAAACGGAACTGAAACCTGGTATGATGTCAAGCAGAGAGAAATTAGAAAAGTACCTTACGTAAATGGTACTATACATGGCACAATGACAGAGCTATATGAGAACGGTGATACTATGGTAACTATCCCATTCAAGTATGGTAAAAAGGATGGTGTTGCTTATGCATACAATAGAGATGGCAGTGTATTTAAAAAAGTAACCTATAGAAATGGTAAGATCACCAACTAATTTTACTCTATGAGTCTTCTTCCACAGTATATACATATTGTTAACCCAAAACTCAAACATATTTACCTTAGTTTTGATGGTGAGGGGAACCTCATCATCAAATCACCCAAAGTATCTCAACAGGAGATAGAAAAACTTCTCCTTAAAAAAGCTTCCTGGATACAAAGCTCTCGAATTAAGTTGGAACAAAAAAAAGGGAAAACTTTAAATTTCTCCTCTTCTATGGAACTCTACTTTATGGGGAAAGCATATCCTCTTACATTAGAACGTTATGAAAAAAAACGTATCAAGCTTACCTTTGAGAACGGACAATTCATTTTATATTATTCTCTCTATGACGAATCTCTTTTTCAGACCCATATAGACCGTTTTTATAAAAGGGAAGCACAAGAGTATATACCTGCCCTGGTTTCACATTGGGCAGATCAGATGTCACTTTCTCCCAAAGATATACGTTATCGTAAAACAAAACGACAGTGGGGAAGCTGCTCTGGTAAAAATGTTCTAAGTTTTAATACCATGGTTATGAAGCTACCAGAAGATGTGATACAATACATCATTGTACATGAGTTGGCACATATTCAGCATAAACATCATCAAAAAATGTTTTGGCAGCTTGTTGAGCGCTATTTACCTAACTATAAAATGCAAATTGCTGAACTCAAAAACTATACCACCTAAAAGGAAAGACCATCGATTCATTTTATCTTCTAGCTTTTATGCTTATTATTCTCCTTGGCTCCGTCTTTGTCTATATCTATTATCTTAAAGATAAAAAAGAACAACTTGATGCTATAAAAAGAGGATTTTGCCCGAAGTGTCATCAAAAGAGTATAGAACTGACAGACCAGAGATCAGGCGGCTGTTCCGGACCAAAGATACTCTCTTATGAATGTTTGGAGTGTGGCTATGCGAACAGTTTTGCTGTAGAAAATAGTGGTAGTTGCGGTTAGATACTTGGCATAAGTTGACAGAAGGATAATTTCGTGCTATAACCTTAGCTATATTATCACAAGGTTACACCATGAACTTCAGTACATCAACATTAGACTTTAGCATACTGCCTTATCAAGAAGGGGTCAACCCTCCTGTTACAAAACCAAACCCTGCATTTTTAACAGATATAGGTGAACAAGGTATGAGGGATCTGCTCGATAGATTTTATATGGGGCTTTTTGAGAGTCCTATCAAAGATATTTTTCCTTTAGACAAAGAAGAGATGAAGGTCGCAGCACAACATTCAGCAGATTTCTTCATACAGATCTGTGGGGGACAACCATATTTTAACCAAAACAGGGGTGCTCCACAAATGAGAAAAAGACACGCTCCTTTTCGCATTACACCTCATGCAAGACTTCACTGGCTTGTCACATTTGAAGAAGCTTTACAACCCATCATAGAACAAAAACTCAGTTCTGAAGAAAATATACAAAGTTTTTGGAACTACCTTAACATCTTTTCCCAATGGATGATAAACTCTAAAGATTAAATATAGCTAGCTACATGAGCTCTCTGCTGAAGTGGTCACAGTGTCAACGCAGTAAGTGAAGCTTTGCTTTACTTACGTCCTATAATAATTAAAATCTCTTTACACGTCTATGACAATAAGGCTTTGAACCTTTTCGTTCATAATAATTCTGATGATACGCTTCTGCAGAATAGAAAGGTGCCTTAGTAAGAACCTTTGTGGCTACTTTAAACCCTTTCTTCTCCAATATAGAAATGAGCTTTTCAACGGTTTCTCTCTCTTTGGGGTCCGATACGAATATTGCAGAGAGGTATTGACTACCAATATCAGGTCCCTGTCCATCTGTTTGCGTAGGGTCGTGTATCTCAAAAAATGTCTTTGCCAATGTCTCATAACTTACTTTAGAAGGATCATAGACAACCTCTACTGTCTCAATATGTCCTGTATCTTTACGTACCACATCATAATAGCCGGGGTTTTTCAGATGCCCACCCATGAAACCCGAAGTTACCTCTTTTACACCTTTTATCTGTTCTAGATAATACTCAACACCCCAAAAACATCCTCCTGCAAAATAGGCTTTTTTGAGGGTATTTTTTATACTTTTCTTCTTGTCAAGCTGAATTGACACTGAGTTGACACAGTGGCGTGTATTTTTAGCTGTGAACCCTTCTCCTCTAAAAACATGTCCCATGTGGGCACCACAGTTTGCACAGGTGATCTCGGTACGTCTTCCATCTGCATCTGTGGTCTCTTTGATCGCTCCGGGGATAGCATCATCAAAACTAGGCCATCCGCAATTTGAGTCAAACTTATCATCAGATCTGTACAGTGCAGCATCACAGACTTTACACCTATAGACACCTTTCTCTTTCGTATGTACATACTTTCCTGAGTAGGCACGTTCTGTACCTTTATTTATAAGTACATGTTTTTCAAATGTACTTAATGTATCTATCTTTGTTTTCCATGGAGAAAAATCTTGAGCTGCAACTACGCTAATACCTAGCGACAATAAAACCAATATCAATTTTCGCATCATAAAACCTTTTATTTTTCAGAACTATAGGTGAATAATGTGTAATTTTGATGTACTAGTCTCTTGACACTGCATATTTCCCTGAACCTACAAACATAATAACCACTGCACTCAATAGATAGAACATAGGAACTTCCACAGCCCATGCACCATGTGCACCAAGCTTCATTAGGCTTCCCATTTTTGTCATGTAAATGGCCATAACCATATTTATAGCGATTATCCCTGCCCATACTCTACTGTGCCATCCAATGATCAAGAAGATAGGAGCAAGAATTTCACCTACATAGACACCATAGGCCAATACTTCAGGTAATCCATGTACCTTCAACATCCCCTTAATAAAAGCTATTCCATGTAACGCTTTTTCAATACCGTGAAAAAGCATCATGCCTCCAAGCATAAAACGGAGTATCAATTTCCCTATATTATCTGCCATAGTAAGATCCTTATGTAAAATTACATTATTATAGCGTGAATTTAAATCATATAAAAGATATGAAAGATCTAGTTATGATTAGTTTTTTATATAAAATCTAAGCTATAATCTAACAACAAAATTAAATGGAAAAATATGGTAATACTAGGCATTGGTAACATATTGCAGAAAGATGATGGTTTTGGTGTCTATGCAGCTATATATTTAAATGAGAACTATCATTTTTCAAAAGATATAACTATTATCAATGGTGGTGTTGAGGGGATCAATCTGCTCAATGTTTTTATAGAGAATGACAAGGTACTTATCTTAGATACGATCGGACTGGAAGATACACCCGGAAGCCTTTATGTGATCCCCGCACATGAACTTGGAGGGTATGGTCTTAACAGTGGTGGCGCGCATGAAGTTGGTGTATTGCAGTGTTTAGATATGCTAGAACTTCAAGGAAAAGATGTGCCTGAAGCTTTTGTTGTAGGTATTGTCCCTGCAGAAGTGACATTTGATATCGCATTGAGCCAAGAGCTCATGGATGCATTTGAGGGATATATCAAAGTTGTATTACATACATTAAAAAAGTATGATATTTTTGCGGAGCTAAAAGAGAGTCCTGTTTCTCTTGAAGCGATCATTGCAAAAACTAAAGACCCCTCTGGGGTACTGATAGACTAAGATTTAACGATACTGGTCTCCCATCCGTCATATTGAGCATCATGTTCTCCAAGCAGATCAACCAAATGTAATGTCAAGGCATCTATGTCATAGTAAAAAGGTTTATCTGTACGGTAAAAACTCAGCCCCTTCACTCCCTCTTCACTGCTCAGTTCATCTTTCATCTTGAAACCTTCAGCTGTAAGTTTTGCAACTATCTCGTCTTTTTTGTTTTCACTGTTATAAAAAAGCTTATGCTCTATGGCACGTGCCAAATAGAGATTGTCTCCTGACTCTTTGAGCTGGTCACATGCTTTATGGTTTTGTATGATCTGCCACTCTTTGGCTGTAGGATAAAGTAGTTTTTGATAATAACCCCACTCACTGTCATCCTGATGTCCATTGCTGATCTCATAACTTTCAAATTCATCTAAGGCATAAGTTAAAAAATCTGGCCAATTGTAAGTGAACTGAAGATAATACAAAAAGGTCACACTCCCATCAGAGATAATACGCCCTACATATTTACCAATACGAAACTTGATAAGAGAAGCTTCCAATTTATCTTCCATAAATAAGATCTCTGCTTCTTCATTTTCACTAAGAAGTCCTGTCTCACTAGGTTCTTTCAGTTTAGCTTTTACAAATGCAATGATCGGATAAGTATATTTCAGATCTTCAATTTCCATGGAAATACCTGCATTAAATAGTACAGATGCCGGTTTCCCCTCTACATTTTTCATATATAATTCCCAATACTCTTGCATTTTTTCTCCTTTATTCCATTTCCAGGCTCATGAGATACATCTCTTCGCCATCTATGACCTTAACGTCTAAACTCTCACACTCTGTACATGCATAACGTACTTCATCTATCTCAAATTCTGACCCACAACTGTTACAATGAAGTTTTAACTTTTGCTCATTGATAATGAGTTCTGCCCCATCACACATCGTTCCCTCTTTAAAGGTATCAAATGCGGTTTGAAACAAGTGGATCTCAACACCACTCATCACACCGATCTTTGTAATGATCTTTACTATTTTTTCTACTTTATTCTCTTGTGCGATATCTTCACACTGATTAAGTAAGGCTTGTACGATACTGTATTCATGCATAAGCTTTTTCCTTTTGTTGTTGAAATCTTTGGGGCGTTTCACAGGGACATGTTTTATAGACAAAATCATGTCGCAGTGTATGGAAAGCACTTTCATCTTCCCAGAACTCAGGATACATGACTTCAAGTTCTTTCTCTTTCAAGGCTTCTATCTGTGCTTCTTTTTGTTCCAGATACTCTTGTTTTTCCCAGATAAAATCATCATCATAAAGTGTTTTTGAAAATTGATGTAACGCTTCATAGTAGTTCTCATGTGTATAAACCTCATCTACCATCCCTAAACTATACGCTTTTTCCGCAGATATAGGCAAACATTTATCTAATAAATCTTCTGCTGCCTCTTTGCCTACACGTTTAGGTAAAGTGTAGGTATGATATTCACTTCCGCTGAGGCCTAATGTCTTATAGTGAGGGTTGAAGACAACGCCCTCTTTGGCTACGACATAGTCACAGGCAAGCCCCATAAAAACACCACCTGCCCCTGCATTACGTGCAAAAGAAGCCACAGTGACGATGTCATCAGCATGCAGAATGGATCGGACAAGATCATTCATAGCATTGATGTTACTCCAGCCATCTTCACCCTGCTTTTGACTGTCTTCCAGTATATTTAAGTGTATGCCGTTGGAAAAGAAGTCCATGCCACCGACAAGCACCAACACCTCACACTCAGTTTTCAAATATTCTACGGCATACTTGAGTCTGATACACTGCTCTGCACTCATCGCACCATTATGAAAATTAAAACAAAGATAAGCGACCGCATCCCTTTTCTCTACACTTATCTCATAAAATGTGTTATAACTTTTATCGAAGATAAGAGGTAAACGTTCTTCTTTTATACCTTCAAGTTTATCTTTCAGTACATAAGTAGCAGGTAGTTTAAATCCACCGACCTTTTTAAGATGACTTATCCATACTGCACCATCAAGGGTTCCTAAACAGATGGCACCATCACGCTTTGCCAATATCTCTTTGGGTTCCCCTCTAAATTTATCTTCTTTATGTGCACCATAAAGATAACAAGGTGTGTCCAAGAGTTCATCCAATACTCCAGGAAGACTGTCTGAAAGATGAATTTTCTCGATGATCTTATCGGTATTATCCGTAGACCAGTCAATGGCTCTTTGTACCTGAGTAAACTGTGCATGTATAGGGTTTAGTAGTTGTGTTGTGACTTCACTATTTTTTAAATTGATGAAGAACTTTTCCAGTGCCTGCAACGAAGCTTGCACTATCTCCTGGCGGTAAAGTGACGCTTTATAGGTCTCTCGCACAGTAAAATCCTGTTGCGCATAAATATCCCCACCATCATAAAGCTCATTTGCTCTAAGAATCACAAGCCCCCATCTCTTGGTATGGCTTTGAAGTGCGTATTCCAAAGCATTAGGCCCTCTGTCCCCTTTGGGACCTGGATGAAAAATATACGTAGGATAATTTGCATAGATACTTTCAGGAAGGTAGCGCTTTAAAAAAGGGCACAAGATAAGATCCGGAGAGAACTTCTCTATCTCTTTAAGCATTTGTATCTCATCAATAGCATAAGAGACTGCCAGCTCTTCACCTCTGTCTTCCAACCATGTGTAAACAGCTTGTGTCTGTGAGTTGAAGGCTGTGCAGAGTAGAAGTACTTTCATAGAAACCCTTAACAGATCCGTGGCAAAAGTTCACCTGTAGGCAGGTCTAAAAACCGTTTAGTCCCCCAGGACGAGTTGAGGATAACTTTCTCTTTATGCAGAAGTGTGACAGTTCCTATGTATGCCGATGTTTGATGGGTCTTCTGTAACACTTCCAGTGCTTTGGCTTCATTCTCTTTGGCTACTGCCAGTACAAAAGTACCCTCATTGGCAAGGTTCACTGCTTCAAAGCCAAGCAATTCACAAATACCTTTTACCTCCTCCTGAACAGGTATTTTTTCTTCTTCCACTTCTATACAGACATTTGAGGTTTTTGCCCATTCGTTAAGTACCGCAGCCACACCACCACGTGTCGCATCACGTAAAGAGACGATAGGTATATTTGCATCGATTAATGCTTTGATCTGAGGATACAAGGATGCACAATCTGTCTGCAGATTACTCTCAAGGGATATCCCTTCTCTTGCTGCAAATATAGTGGCTCCATGCGTACCCACATCACGACTCACCAAGATACTCATACCTTCTGATAAGCCGCTTGCTGTGATACCTTGTTGTTCAATGGCTCCAATACCTGTGGTATTGATAAACAGTTTATCTACACTTCCTCTAGGCACCACTTTGGTATCACCACTTACAACGATAGCTCCATTGATATCCAACTCTTCTTTCATGCTTCGTACGATCTTCTCTAACTCACGTGTAGAAAACCCTTCTTCAATGATCACTGAACAGGTGAGATATTTAGGCTTTGCACCCATCATTGCCAGATCATTACAGGTACCACACACTGCCAATTTACCAATGTTTCCTCCAGGAAAGAAAAGAGGACTCACGGTAAAACTGTCCGTTGTAAATGCAAGTTTGCCTTCTTCTATCACTGCTGCATCTTCATTTTTTGCTAAAATATCATTTGCAAAATGTTTATAAAAAACTTTAGAGATAAGCTCATTGTTCTCTTCTCCCCCATTTCCATGGGCTATGGTGATTGTTTTATTCATATCATTCCTAACCTAATTCCATAATGTAACCAGTTACATGAGCCATCTGCTGAAGATAACTCAGCGTTAGCGTAGCTTGTGGGACTTTGTTCCAGAAGTGTCATGTTATAGTAGATTCCCGTATTTGTAGTATGCTGCGCAAGCACCTTCAGAACTTACCATACAAGAACCAAGTGGAGATGTAGGTTTACATGCCGTCCCAAAGATCGTACATTCAGGCGGTTTTGCCATGCCTCTTAATATATCACCGCAAATACACAGTTTATGATCCTCTATCTCCGCTATGGGCAGGACATCTTTATAGATCACTTCTGCATCTAAATATGCATATGTATCTCTGAGTTTCAAACCACTTCTAGGTACATTTCCAAGGCCACGCCATTTAAACAGATCTACTTTTTCAAAATACTTTTCCATTAATGCCTGAGCATTGAGGTTACCCTCTTCTGTCACAACTCTTGTGTATTGTATCTCCAGTTCACAACGGTTCTCTACAAACTGTTTAACGATCATACTGATACCCTGCATCACATCCACTGGCTCAAAGCCGGAAACCACGACAGGTCGTTTATAATCAACCGGGAAAGGTTCATAAATTCTGCTCCCAGAGATCACACTCACATGGCTTGGTCCAAGAAATGCGTCAATCTTATTGTTGTAGCTATCGACATGTTCATCCCTACTGTCGATGAGTTCTTGCATCACCTCAGGTACCGTTACATGGTTGATATGAAAAAAGAGGTTAGGAACATTATGTTTGATGGTCTGGTCTATAAGTACAGCTGTCATAGGCGTAGTAGTTTCAAAACCTATAGCAAAAAAGACCACTTTTTTATCTGGGTTCTCTTCTGCGATCTTTAAACACTCCATAGGAGAATAGACAAATCGGACATCTGCACCTTTACTTCTGGCATCTTGAAGAGAGCCATTGCTTCCAGGGACCTTTATCATGTCTCCAAGGGTGACAAGGATGACATCTTCCTGCATTGCAAGTACATAGGCATGGTCTATACGCTCTTTGGGCATGATACAAACAGGGCAGCCCGGTCCATGTATGAAGTTGATATTATCAGGCATCAGTTGTGGCAGACCAAATTTCATAATGGTATGTGTATGTCCGCCACACACTTCCATGATATTAATGCTTCTGTCAAGTTTGGCCGCATCTTCAGCGATCATTTTAGCGTATGCTTTTATCGTTTCACCATCACGAAAATCATCGTAAAGATTGTTAAGCTCCAATGACATTAGAGCTCCCTGCTTGGGCACTCATCATCTTCTAGGATCGCCTGTTTCCTCTCTTCTTCATCCATTACTTCAAGCAGTTCCCTATAGGTCTCTATGGAAGCCAGTGCTTCTTCTTCATCTATTTTATTCATCACGAAACCTATATGAAGTAAAACATAGTCTCCAAGCTTCACCTCATCATCGGTCATCATCATAAGGTTAGCATCACGCTGTACGCCCATGGTATCAACAGTACACATTGTTTGGTCTTCAGAAACCCTCACTACTTTACTTGGGATTGATAAACACATATTAACCTCTCATCTTACGTTTAAAATTGATCCAATCTACCACTGCTTGTATAGACTCTCTATCATTGATATTGACTTCTAAGATATCTACATTGGGTTTAATACGTCTGGCTTCTGCTTTTTCATTTTCTATATCATATTTGAAGTGTGGTAAAAGATCTGTTTTTGTGATGAGCACGAGATCTGCCTGGCGGAACATCACGGGGTATTTAGCTATTTTATCTTCCCCTTCTGGGACTGAAACAAGTACAATATTCAAGTGTGTTCCCACATCATAAGAGGCTGGACAGACAAGGTTCCCTACATTTTCTACGAAACAGACATCCAGATCATCCAACGGCATATCATGTAAGCCTTTATGCACCATAAAAGCATCCAGGTGACAAGCAGAACCTGTTTGTATCTGCATGGCAGGGATCCCTTTTGCTTTAAGTCTATCTGCATCTTTGCTTGTTTCTAGGTCACCTTCCACTACACCATATTTAAAATCGGCCACATCAGACATGTATTCCAGTAGTGTCGTTTTACCACTTCCCGGACTACTCATAAGATTGATACCCAATACACCATTACGGTTAAAGTGTTGTCTGTTGTGCTCAGCCTCATGGTCATTTTTATCTAAGATCTTTTGAATCACAGAGATGGTCTTTGCATCATTGAGCTGAGGGTTATGATGTAAATGCTCATGTGCTTTCTGATGGTCATGTGAATGACCATGCCCTTCTTCTCCATGGCTGTGTGCCATCGTACTATCTGTTATACTACATCCACAATCTGTACACATACTTTTCCTTTATCCTAATAATATATTTGTTCCAACCACAAGTGAAAGCACACCCGCTGTAGCAAACGCTCTTCTTACGTTACGAAGACTGCCCAAGAAGTTTTGGTTGATATACAACATCACTCCACCAAAAAGTCCAAAGATCAACATTACACCCAATGTAAATGCCCCTACCATCATGAAGTCTACCTGAGCTCCTTGTACTACACCAAGTGTGATGAGCATACCTCTCACACCACCTGCACCCATAAGTAGCCCAAGTGTCAATGACGAGCTTTTGGCTACCATATCATCATTATGTTCATGAGATTTCCCAAACCATATGTGAATGTGCTCTTTACCCTCATGCATATGTGTACGAAGCTGAATACGCTCAGTAAGCACCATAAAAAGTAAGTACATCCCCATCGCTATGATAACCGCTGCAGAGATGATATCTCCATAAGCCAATAACTCTTCAGATATCTGCGTATGCTGAAGTATTTTTGCAAAAACAAAAAGACTTAATCCATGACCTACAGCAAAAAGTGTAGTGATCATAAGCGTTTTGCGTTTATTTTTCCCTATAGAAAAGTCAGTAATTGCTGTTAAGTGATCAGGTCCGAACGCATGTAATATACCGTACCAAAAAATAATCAATAATGATAATTCCATTATTTACTCCTAAAAAATGAATAACTATTCACCATGATAGTATTTAATTATTAAATAGATATTAAAAAATTTCTTTCTACTCTATTTTAAGGACTAAAATATATAATAAATTATGAAATGTATATATTGCAAGTATCCCTATACCTATTTACTCTCTGATAAACAACGTAAATGCGGAAAGTGTAAACGAAAGTTTAGTCCCAGAAAACTCAAACGGGAACAAACACTCTATACACATTTTAAAAACGGAGACACTGCCAGAGAGACTTCATTTGCCACTAATATGCATTTTGCCACTGTACAAAAATATTTTGAACAGTTTAGAAGGAACCTGGCACTCTATGCGGATGAGAGGTATCAGCACAACAGTCACCGAGTCACTGGATACGATGAATACCTCTATCTTCCAAAGAGTCTCAAAATAGAAGAGAACATCTCTAAACTCCAACACTTCCTTACTCTCTCTTACGATGGAAAGGTCTATAACATTATGATGCCCGGTTCAAGACACATTCCTCTACAAAGTGAGGAAGAACAGGACCAAAAACTCATACTAAAATACCTCAAGTTTAATAAAGTTGCCAAACTCTCCACAGCACAAACGACCATCACAACATTTTGGAACTACTTCGAAAACTTTATACTCCAGTACAAAGGGGTAAGTGATGAACAGTTTATCTTTTACCTGAAAGAAGCAGAATGGCGGTTCAATACCATGAATGAAAGTGACACTTAAAGCTCTACTTTGTTACCATAACTTAAAAGGAAACCCATGAAACATCCAGTTAAAAAGTACCTTGAAAAAGGTAAGACCTATCACTTTTGTACCTGTGCTAAAAGTAGTGATGGCGTCTTGTGTGATGGTAGCCATAAAGGGAGTAACTTTAAACCTAAAGCGTTCGTCGCTACACGCAATAGCGAAGCACTTTTATGTCTATGTAAAAAAAGTACTTGTACACCTTACTGTGATGGTACACATGCAAAACCAGAAAAGCTTGACCTGGATTTTTTACTAGACTCCTAATGTAGCCACGATCTGTCCTAATGCAATACCACCATCATTTGGAGGAGTTGCATTTGAGATAATAGCATCAGGAAACCTCTGAAGAACCAAAGATAAAAGTACCCTATTTTGGAATACACCACCACCTAGAACCATCGGATAGTCATACCGTTCATAAATAACAGCTATCATTTCTACTAAAGTATGGAAGAATTTTGAGGCTGCTATCGTGGCATTTGTCTCTTTCAGTATAGATTCAATCATAGGTAAGATATCTATCAGACCATCTTCATATCCAAAATCATAATATCCCGCTACATTACTATCATAGAGTTCTTCAAGAAGCATTCCACTCTCCCCTTCAAAACTCATCACATGACACGCTCCAATGAGTGAGGCCACTGCATCAAAAACTCTACCTATAGAGGAACTTAATGGTGCATTTAAACCTTTGTGCCATGCAATATAGTAAGTTTTGAGCTCTGATGAAGAAAATGCTCTGATCGTTTCATTATCTAGTTGTAATGCTTCCTCTCCATACAGATCAAAAAGTAAACTTAATGCTACCCGCTTGGGTTCTTTTATCGCTTTGGCTCCACCAAGTAGTTTAAAATTTTTAATATGCGCTATACGTTCATACCCACCCAGGTCACATAGTAAAAACTCGCCACCCCAAAGTGTCCCATCATCACCATAGCCAGTTCCATCAAACGCTACGCCAAACACCTTCTTTGTTATTTTCTTCTCTGCCATCACTCCTAAGATATGTGCATAGTGATGCTGAACAGACTGCGTATTGTCATAGTGGCTTAATGCATATTTTGTCGATTCATAATTTGGATGTTTATCATGTATGACCACATCAGGTTTAAAATCATAAATACGTCCCAATATTTCAATATTTTTTTCAAAATACCCTACAGAATCAATTGTATTAAGATCTCCGATATGTGGTGAAAGTATCACTTCATTATCAAAGCCAATGGCTATGGTCGATTTTTGGTTTGCACCCAAGGCCAATACCTTCTGTTCCAATGTAAAGGGAAGTTTAACTGCTGCAGGTGCATAACCTCTAGCCCGTCTTAACATCACCTCCTGATCTTTGATGACCATCACCACAGAATCATCACAGCCGTTGACAATGTATCTGTTATGATCTAACACATAATCATAAACACCTTCCAGTTTTTCCAAACTCTCCAGAGCAGTACAGATCGGTTCATCAGTAACATTTGCACTGGTAGCCACCATAGGTTTCTGGAACTGCTTAAGTATGAGCAGATGGATAGGGGTATAAGGAAGGAATAATCCAATACGTGAAATATTTGGTGCTACATAAGAAGAGATAGCTACATTCTCTTTGCTATCTAAAAGAACGATGGGTCTCTCTTTTGATGTGAGTAACATTTCTTCTTTCGCATTGATCAAAGCTAAAGACTTAGCTACCTCTAAGTCAGGAACCATAACGGCATATGGTTTTGATGGTCGTTTTTTACGTGCTCTTAAACGTTGTACAGCTTCATCATTTGTAGCATCACACACGAGATGATAGCCCCCTACTCCTTTAACAGCTAAAATATTTCCTTCATTTAAGAGTGCAACCGTTCTCTCTATGATCTTCTCTCTGCTGATATCCAGACTTTCTTTACCTTTATAAAGTGTCAATGTTGGACCACACTCCCAACATCCTATAGGCTGTGCATGGTAGCGTCTGTCTAGTGGGTTTTTATACTCTTTTTCACAGGTTTTACACATCTTAAAAAACTTCATAGAAGTATGTTTACGATCATAAGGCAGATCATAAATAATAGAGTAACGTACGCCACAATGTGTACAAGTGATAAAAGGATAACCATAACGGCGGTTTGCAGGATCAAAAAGTTCTTCTTCACATGCTTTGCAGATACTCACATCAGGAGGGATACCTGCGGTGATCATACCTTTTTCATCTGTTTCTATGATTTGAAAGTCTGTGAAATTTTGAGTTTTTATTTGTGTTGTTATTACTTGCTCTACTGAAGCTAAGGGTGGTAATTCATCCTCTATGGATTGAAGAAATGTTTGTAGCATATCAGGCATGGTGTTGATCACAATTTCAACACCCTGCGTATTGTTCAAGATAGTACCGCATAAGTCATATCTACTTGCAAGCGTGTAAATAAATGGACGAAACCCAACACCTTGCACTGTACCTTTAATAATTATCTTATATGTCTTATGCTGCATTCATCATCTTAGTCATTTTAAAAAATTATATCATAATCGCACCGTCATCTCTTACCTTTTCTTCTCATCTTCCCATTCAAAAATAAAACACATTGGTAATTTATTTTGTTTTTTTAAATATAGACCCATGAGAGATCCCGAAACAAATATCGAAAATATGGCTAACAGTGATGCAAAAGCCAATGTAGAGAACCCTGTCAATCCTTGTCCTACAGTACAACCTACGGAAAGAACTCCACCAACACCCATCAAAGCACCCCCTAACATACTATTTTTTAATTTATTGACTTTAACATTAGAAGCACATCCCAGACTATACTGTTTATTAATTTTAGACATCGCAAATGCACCGATAAGTACCCCCAAGATCATACTGATACCAAAATTTAACTCACTTGTCTTGTAGTGTGTAAAAAAGTCTAATGTTTTAGAAATGGGACCAACAAAGGTCACACTCGTAAAAGGCACATATCTAGAATCTAATTCTAAACTTTCAGCACCATAGACGCCAGTTAAGTACCATCCAAATGCTATGATAAGTCCAATAAACAAGCCATCCTTCAAGGAAGAGATTCTTTTAAAACTTTTCGTTAAATACAACCACACTAGAAAAAGAAAAGTCAACACTATATATATATTTGTCTGTCCATTCTCAATATATGTAGAGAGATTTACCAATGTTTCATTTGTTGACAAGGAGTAAACAAGGCTATTTAAAACCCCTTTTGTACTGGCATATGCAAATATGGCAATAAAGATCAATGTCACTATAGAGTTGATGTCACCTTGAGAAAATTTTACTAAATGACGACTGCTACAACCATCTGCGATCATCATACCCATACCAAACAGGCTACCGCCAAGTATAATTGTAAAATAATTTATCTCTTCTCTTAACCATACCGTTTCACTCAGATCTATATCATAAAACAGTGTCAACAAATGCGTTGCAATAATCACTGTGATCATAGCAGTTACTACAGATGATCCTCTTTTAGTGGACGATACCAATAAATAATCTTTAATGGCACCATTAAAACAAAATTGCGTTTTTTGAGCAATGACACCAAAAGCGATACCCATAAATAAGGCCGCGACATTGACTACTTGAAATATTTCATAATTCTCTATACTAAACATAGAATTTTCCTTATATTGACAAAACTGAATATTCATTCATTTTGCCCAATATAGCCAATATTTTTTATAATGTCAAGTAAATCCATAAATTTAATATACTTTATTTTTGTTTATGCTTTAAAATGACTATGATGTTTAATATATTTGTATACAATTAGCGTGACTAAGATGAAAAAATGTAATTTAAACGATTATGTTTTGGAAGATATTCACGATACTGTATATCACCGTAGAGAGATACTTTACTTTTTACAGTAAAGCGCTATATGATTATATTCCTACAAATATAATGCACCATATACCGCATTTTCTTTACCTATCGGGAAATTTTTATTCATATGTGGGTTGTATTGTCCAAGCGTTCTTTGTATACGTCCATAAAGAGATTGATTAGCAAAAGTCTCTCCTGTTAGCGTAACAACTGTCGCTTTTGTTTTTTCCATGAGTTGAGGTACGATCTCACCGATATAATCACCAAAAGATTCATAAATACTGTAACACATAAAATGGCTCTCTACCCCACCAAGCTGATAACTCATGATGCTTGTCAAAAATGCATAATTATCAAAGCGATTGTCTTTGACTCTAGTATCGATCTGCAATCCACCTTTTCCTAAAAAACTGAGTGCCTTAGCAGAAATACCTTCAAAACTTTCATCTTCAAGTCCAAGCGCAATGGCAGTCACTTGAAAAATGTCCATATCACCGCTTAAAGTGTCAAGACGTTCAAATACTTCTGGGTACGCTTTTTTATAATTTTCAACCAGTCTATCAGATCCTTCTCTGAGTGTGGCTATCTTTCCCCATAGATTATCTGACTCAAAAGGTATAGGCGGTACAGCATTGATCACATTTTTACCATTATAATAGAGAAAATTCAAGTTGCCGTCAAAGTGCACACCTACTGCTTTTTGTCCTATCTTTCCATGTTCGGCAAGTACTGAAATCATTGAAGCTTTCCATTGGGTAAAACGTTGTTCATTATGGTGTGTACTCTCAAAATCCTCATCCTCAAGTACAAGTAATGCATCTGCCTTTACCTCATCAAATACTTCAAACGAGTCAATGATGTGGGAATCGTCTACTTTCACTGCCGCAAGATCATGTGCTACAGTCACTATGCTTTTTTGATTAAAAATTTTTGTGGGAAAGAGTAACCGCTCTCCGGATATAAACAGTTTGGTATCTTGATTGATAAACAATCTTGTGTCTTTTTGTGGGTGCACAGGCAGGTCAAAATCGACAAGAAAATCTGCTTCTTCATTTTCGTCACACTCTATATAGGAGATATAGCTGATCCCGACATTGATGAGTTCACGTGCAAGTAGCATGGTCATGCCATCATCAGGATATTTTACCAATGCACTGCTGCCATAAAGTGCTTTGAGCTCATCACTTTTAGTGGCTACTCTAAGTAATGGGCGTTCTATACTCAGTAGAGCATTGAACTCTTGAGGAACCATCATGAGATGTCTATTAAAACCATTGGAATCTGCCATAAGCAAAATGCTCTCTGCCGTTGTTGTCTCCTGCGTAGATTTATAAAACTTTCTATAGCCATGTGTGGTTTTCATCAAAACAGTTTCTCCACTGTTGATAGCACGTCCACATACTTCAAAAAGTTTTCTATATGAGCCTTTGTCATTGGCTAAATGTTCATTCTCCTTATCTTGCATGCGTAAGGTAATACCACAATCAATACATGAAATAAGTGGATACTCTTTACGAAGTGCATACTTCTGTCTCTCTTCTTCGCAAGAGGAACAAGGGATAAGGAACTTCATGGATGAGTTCGCTCTGTTATAAGGATGTTTCATTAAAAATGGATGTTGGGAACCACAATGATTACATGAAGTAAATGGATAATAATATCTACGACTGCTCACGTCAAACATCTCTTTTTGACAACTTGGACAAGGGGCAAGATTGACAGGGAGTTTCATATCACGTACAGGCAAAAGTTGTGGTTTTTCATCAGAGAAGTAGTGTTTTCCTTTACCAAGATAAAGTGATGCAGGAATCACATCTTCTATTTTATGCAAGAAGTTTTCAAGTTGTGCATCTTCTTTATCAAATACCATGATAATCTTATCATTACTCTGTATGACATCTATCTGCATTTGTTCTTGTTTCGCATACGCTGATATAAGGTGAGACAGATAATTTTTATCAGACAAAAATTCCATTTCAAAAATGAAGTACATATAAACTCCTAGTTATTATTTACTACACAACCAGACATACAAGGAGTAAGAGAAACAGATCATTGGAGGAAATATGTTTTTTCTTAAGTCAATTTTCAGGGGTTGAAATGATGCAACCATTTAAATGCCTGTCTGGCTGTGTACTAAACAATGTTATTTAAATAAAGATCACATACAGTTATGTACTACTCAGCAGGTTCAGCATGAACAAGATTATAGAATAGATTAAAAGGGACTATAAATATATTTATCTATGTGAAGATAGACAAACATATATTTTACTTACCCTGCTGAGTACTACATAACTCTCTTTAGACCAATAGTGACATATCATTATAATCTGCCATTTTTGGATTTGCATACGCCTCTATGATAGTCTCAAAAGAGACAGCATCACAACTCTTTTTTTCCAATCTGATACCAGAATTTTCTAACTCTTTTAAAGTCGCATCTAAAAGTTTTGGCATATGACTCAATACGGATGATGTAAGCCCATTACAGACATCTATGATATCTTCTGGAACCATAGTAATGAGTTGTACTTCTCCCATGTCTTCATGAAAAGAGCATATTTCTATCATCATTGTGATCTCTACTTCATTTGCGGTTTTACGTGTGGCATCTTGATTTGCCATCACTTCTTGTGCATTTTCTGAAGCAATGGTTCCAACAGGTCCCTCTTTGGAACCTGTGCCCACAACTACTATTTTGTCATATTCCTGGTAGTAAGTCATCAAAGTAAACCCCAACGTACCTCCCTCAACAATTGTTAAGTGTGGATCAGGTTCGTAATTCTCTTCAATATACTTTACCAAATATGCACCCAGACCTTCATCATGGAACATAATGTTCCCAATACCTATAAGTGCAATTTTACTTCCTACCATGTTTAACCCTTTTCACAAAGAAGCATTATGCTTCTTTGTGATTCTCATCATCTTTCACGTATTTATTACCGCCAAAAACAATGTTTAAGTCACTCTCTTGCCAATAAATTGTTCTCCATATCTGATAATAGATATGAAAAACCACCCAGGCGATGATCCACCACATTGTATAATGATGTGAAATACGCACATCCATTATAGAAGCTGTAGGTCCAGCACCATGTATCCAACCACTTACAGGGATCGTCCAGTCAGTAATAAAGTGTAACATCCATGGCCACCACTCGCCAATAGAGCTAAGACCTGAGGCCAAGCCATGTACATACATTTGAAGCCCGGTTAATAACATCCAGACAAGTAAAATGTGGAAGATCGTGAAATAAACGGCATTAAAGCTATCTAGATACGATGAATCAAAATTCTTACGTCTGTTGAGTGTCACAAGGTTTAAAAAGACCTCAAAGAACTGTTTGATGTTACTTCCTCTTGGTATATCCTTCTCATAAGGTTTAACCTTTAAAAAACGTGTCGCAAAAGAGAGATAGAAAATAACAATTGATGTTACATCAAAAATAATCGCCACAATAAAGTGTCCCCAACGGTTCCATGCCATCACATATTTATCTACAGCCGGGTCTGCAATAAAAGCCGAATAATACGGATATGCAATATAGAGTCCTGTCACCACTGCCACAATCATCGAAGCAGCATTAACCCAGTGAATAGTGCGCATCGTAGTATTCATACGCTCAACTTTTTTATATCCTGGTTTTGCTTTCATAACAAACTCCTTAGAATGCGCAGGTAGGATCAACTTTATATACAGCCAACTCCTTACCTTTTGTATCAACCACATGCACTGCACAAGCAATACATGGATCAAAACTATGTATAGTTCTAACGATCTCTAACGGCTCTTCAGGGTTTGCGACTACTGTACCTATGAGTGATGCTTCATAAGCGCCTACCTCACCATTTGGTCCTCTTGGTCCTGCATTCCATGTAGAAGGCACGATCGCTTGATAATTTTCGATTTTCCCATCTTTAATGTTGACCCAGTGTCCAAGTGCACCTCTTGGTGCTTCAGCCAGTCCTCTACCTTTTGTATCGGCAGCAACTTCCTCAAAATCAAATTTCGTCCACGTACTCAGGTCACCCATCGCTGCATTTTTTGCTAATTCATCTACCCACTCGACCATGGCATCACCAATCATCTCTGTCTCGATGGCACGTGCAGCTGTTCTACCAACTGTTGAGAAGAGCACTGTAAGAGGAAGTCCTGAACGCTTAAGGAAATTACCTGCATACTTTTGAGTACGTGCATCACCACCTACATATCCTACTACGATACGTGCAAGAGGTCCAACTTCAACCTTTTGACCATTATAAAGTGGTGACTTGATCCATGAGTATTTCTCTTCTGTTTTAAGGTAAGCATAGCCATCATCTTTTTTATTTAGTCCCGTATATTTAGGAATCGTTGTACCATCATATGGATGTTCCGGTGCACCTGTACCTTCATACCATGCATGCGTTACATCTTCTGTAATTTGAGATTCATCTAACTCATGAAGCTTTGAAATATCTCCACCAAGGACCACACCTCTTTTAAAGAATAGGTCTGAACTGTAAAACCCAGTGTCATCAAGTCTAAAGTCACCATAACTCATGTATGACAAGATACCACCGCCAGTACCACCAACCTCTTGACCTAAGGCACCTTTATGTGATGTCGAATGGAAAGTAGCTGAACCATCAGTTGCTTCTTTGGCATACATCGTACCGGCCATATATATATCTGGTAAGTAAGCGCCTTTAACAAATTCGTTAGTATCATTAAGAAGCTGTTTAAACAGTGATATACGTGCAGGGTTTTGAATATCCTGAACACAAGTCACACCACCAACAACAATTGATTGAGGATGTGGATTTTTACCACCAAAAATAGCTTGCATTTTTGCCATATCTCTTTGTACATCTAGTGCTTTCAGGTAATGTGCAACACCAATGAGATTTTGTTCAGGTGTAAGTTTGTAGTTGTTGTTTCCCCAATATCCATTACCGAATATGCCTAAACGCCCCTCTTTTACAAATTTGACAATACGATCTTGAATCGCTTTGAAATCTGCTTCTCCAGAGATATATGGTTTATGTCCTGCCACATCTGCCCACTTTTGAGCCTCTTTTGCAGTTTCTGCAGGGTCTGCTTTTGTAGCAGCTACCACATCAACAAAGTCTAAGGCATGCAAATGATAAAAATGTACTAAGTGATCATGTGTATAAAGTGCCCCTTGAATAAGGTTACGCACTAAACGTGCATTTTTAGGGATCGTCAGATTAAATGCATCTTCAACCGCTTCAATACTTCTTTGATAGTGTGTACCCGTACAAACACCACAAATACGCATTGCCATCAATCCACAATCTCTTGGATCTCTTCCCTTTAGAATCGTTTCAATACCTCTAAACATAGTTGAAGATGAAAAAGCATCTACAATTTTGTTATTACTGTCAATCACCGCTTCAATTCTTAGATGCCCTTCAATTCTTGTGATAGGATCAACAATAATATGTTTTTTACCGTTGGCATCTGTTGAATGGAAATTTCCATCTGCTCCGTGTGCAGTTCCACCACCTGCTGTGTGGGCTTCTAATTCTTCATTTAACTCTTGCATTATGACTCTCCTTCACTATCTTTTTTACCTGCGACATAACTTGCTGCTGCATGAATACCTATACCTACACCAGCCACAGTTAATAATCCTAAACCAAACTCATCAACCGTTTTTTCCACACCACCTGTTGGTGCTTTAATGTTGGCATCTGACATAGGTCTTTCATAAGCATACTTATCCCAAAAATCCGGTTCAGAACAACCGATACACCCACGTCCAACACCAATAGGCCAGTTTACACCTTCGTTATAACGAATGATCGAACAGTTATTAAACGTCATTGGACCTTTACATCCAACCTTGTAGAGACAGAAGTTGTTTTTAGCCCCCTCATCACCCCACTCTTCTACATATTCTCCTGCATCAAAGTGTGCACGTCTTTCACAGTTATCATGGATACGATATCCAAAGGCAAATTTTGGACGTAAAAGTGAATCAAGTTCAGGAATCGTACCTGTTAGTACAAAGTGTAAGATCACACCTACCATATTGGATGGGTTTGCAGGACATGCAGGAATATTAATAATCGGTTTTCCTTTTACAACATCCATCACACCCACAGAGTCTGTCGGGTTTGGAGCTGCTGCAGGGATACCACCATATGTTGCACAGGAACCAACAGCTACCACAGCGGCAGCACCTGCGGCTGCACGATGCAGGTGATCAACAAATGTCTCTCCGGTTGCACCAATGGTTCCATAATTACCATCCATACCAAGTGGTACAGCCCCTTCCACAAAGAGAAGGTATTTACCTTTAAAATGTTCCATTGCTTCATTCATCTGCTTCTCAGCCTGGTGCCCTGAAGCTGCCTGTAGTGTTTCATGGAATTCTAACGAGATAATATCTAAGATAATTTCATCAATTTGCGGTCCATCTGAAC
>CBFHPE010000026.1:0-22060 GCA_965657515.1 Sulfurovum sp. | reverse complement strand
ATGGTAGACATGGTCATGATACGTACTTTTGAGCACACAAAACTTGAAGAGTTTGCAAAATACTCTAAAGTACCTGTCATCAATGGACTTACAGACTCTTACCACCCTGTTCAACTCATGACAGACTACCTTACTATGATGGAGTTTGGGAAAGACAAAAATCCTGTAGTAGCCTACGTAGGTGATGGAAACAACATGACCCACTCATGGCTCATGCTTGCAGCAAAACTTGGTTTTGAACTCAGAGTTGCTACACCTCAAGGGTATGAATGTGATGCAAGTGTTGTTTCAGAAGCACTTGAAATGGCCAAAGAAAGCGGTGCAAAGATCACTTTTGGAAATGACCCAAAAGAAGCTGTAAAAGGCTGTGATGTTGTCACCACTGACACATGGGTCTCCATGGGTCAAGAAGATGAAAAAGAAGTACGCATGAAAGCTTTTGACGGATACATCGTAGATGAATCTTTGATGGGTCTAGCCAAATCAGATGCTATCTTCTTACACTGTCTTCCTGCCTACAGAGGTTACGAAGTAAGTGAAGAGACCTTTGAAAAACACGAAGAGGTCATCTTCTCAGAAGCAGAAAACAGACTACACGCCCAAAAAGGCATCATGGTCTGGCTAGATGGACAAAGAGACAAATAACTAGTAAATAGCTAACACGTACATATCTAAACGAGTAAGCAATTAAAAAACACCAAAAAGTTCAAATCGCTTGCGTTTTTTTCTTTTTTGGTTACTCTTTTCTCTTTTGTCGCAGTACAAAAAAGAAAAAAGTAACAGAAGAAATCATTGACTTTTAAAAAAAGAATAGCTATAACAATAAAAAACAGAAAGAAAAAGATGAGCAAAGAACCACAAGATATCTTTAACTTCTCAGCCACAAGCGATGACTGCATCAAATGCGGTAAGTGTATCCCCGTATGTACCATCCACCAGGTAAATGCAGATGAAACAACTTCCCCTCGTGGTTTCATAGACCTGCTTGGTGCGTATGAAAAAGGGCATTTAGAACTGGATAAAAATGCTAAAAACATCTTCGAATCCTGTTTTTTATGTACAAACTGTGTCGATGTCTGCCCAAACTCCCTGGCTACAGATATGGTGATAGAAGAAGTACGTGCAGACATTGCTGATAAATTTGGTATCGCGTGGTTTAAACGAATTGCCTTTTATCTCTTAGAGCACCGTAAAGTTATGGATATCGTGATGAAGTTTGGCTTTATGTTTAAAACCTGTGCCTTTAAAGTTGATGAAGATAAAGGTGGTCTTTTAGCACGTTTTAGAATGCCTATGGTTAAAAAAGGAAGGCTCATCCCTTCACTCTCTAAAATAAGTTTTTTAAACTCTTATCCTGAAGAGATACCTGCCAAAGATCAAGAACAGAAAAATCAACGTGTGGCACTTTTTATAGGCTGTTTGGCTAACTACAACTATGTAGGCATAGGTGACAGTCTGGTCGAGATACTTAAAGAGCTCAACATTGATATCTTCATACCAAAGGAACAACTCTGTTGTGGTGCACCTGCTTACTTTACCGGTGCAGTGGATTCTGTAGAACGTATGACCAAGGCAAATATTGAATACTTTGAAAGCTTTATGGATGAGTGTGATGCCATGCTCATTCCTGAGGCTACCTGTTCAGCAATGGTCAAACATGACTGGCAGGTCTTCTTTAAAAACCATGATATGCCTGAGTGGGAAGAGAGAGCAAAAAAGGTAGCTGAAAAGATCCATATGGCCACAGCATGGTTAGATGACAACACTGCACTTCAACAGATACTCAAAGACAAAGGTAAAAAGTTTGATGAAGCTGTCACCTATCATGACCCTTGTCATGCAAGAAAAGTACAAGGCATTTATGAACAACCTCGTAACCTCCTTGCACCAAACTACCCAATGGTAGAGATGTCAGACCCAAATAGATGTTGTGGATTTGGCGGTGTAACGATACAGACAGAAAAGTTCCATTTCGCAGAGGCAGCAGGAAAGCCAAAAGCAGCGATGATCAAAGAGACCAAAGCGCATTATGTGAGTGCTGAATGCTCTGCTTGTAGAGTGCAACTCTCTGAAGCGTTGAACAATGCAGAGGTAGAAACGGTCTTTAAAAACCCTCTGGAACTTATAGCAGAATCTTTAAAAGAGGAAAAGTAAAACCTCTACTTCCCTTTGGGGACGATCATGAAGATGTTACTTTCACCTTCATGTTTATAGTCCAACATATATCCCAGCTTTTCTAAAATACTATGCACAATGTAAAGTCCCAAACCAAACCCCGCACTTCTTTTTTCTGCTTGAGAAAAAGGTTCTGTATAGTATGCTAAAGGATGTTCAAGTGCATCTCCTTCTGAGATGATCTCGATCCTTTTACCTTTCGTACGTAAAAGTACACATTTTCCCTTACTGTACTTTATACCGTTATCAAGCAGATTCTTAATGGCCAATGTCATCAATCTTATATCTGTTGTCAATGCCCTGTTCTCTACTTCCAACTTCACATGACCACTCTCTACCATTAATAACTCTTGACTCTTATCTATCAGTTCATTAAGCATGACATACTCAAAGTTTGGTTCAAAACTCTGCGTGGTGACACGTTCTATCTCTGCGAGCTCAGAGATAAGTTCATTCATACGTTCAAAAGCACGCACCAACACTTTTTTAGTACCTTCATCTTCCAACATTTCAACCACGATACGCCCTTTGGTAATAGGCGTTTTAAGTTCATGCATCAAATTACGCATGAAAAGGTTCTTAGATGCACTCAGTTGATTTATATGCACAATGGCATCATCAAAACTCTGTGCGATCTTACCGATCTCATCATCATATTTGTAACTGATACGTGACTGCATATCCCCTTGTGCAAACTTTTGTATCTGTTTATGTAATGTTCTTAAAGGGTAAAGTTTTTTAAGCACCGCAAGATAGAGTAAGAGTAATACTCCAATAAGGAATACACCCAGTGCTATAGCGATCTCAAAATTGTAATTTTCAGGTCTGGCATCCTTAAGCATAAGGTTATGTTCCATACGTTGTACATAGATATAGTGTTTACCCCCTATTTTAAATACCCTTACCTGTCCTAACGATGAACCACCTGTAAATACCGTTTCACCATTGACTTCTATCGCTTTTTTCACCTCATCAACACGTGATTTTTTAACAGCTTTTACAGCTAACTCTTTATAGAGTTTTTCCATCTCTTCTTTGTTAGACTGATGTTCAAGTTTTGAGAGGAAGGTAATAGAGATAAGCTGATAACGTTTATACTCTTCGATCTTATGTCGGTCTTTATCCCATGAGAGAAAAAGTAAAAAAGTAGCGATCAAAATAACGATCGCCACGGAGAAAAGGATATGAATAAATGTGGTTACCGATAAGTTTCTCATAATTGTTACCATCTATATACGATCAGTTAAAAGGTATCCTACACCACGGATCGGTTTAATATATATGTTGTCAGGATCTATCTTTGCGATCTTGTGTCGTATACGAGAGATGATCACATCAATGTTTTTAATAGAAGAGTCATCATCGATATGTTCACTCTCATAAAGAAGTTGTTCTCTTGATACAGAACCGTTTTTATGTTGCAGTAACATACCTAAAATGTCATACTCTGCAGCAGTCAGAGATAAAGGCTTTCCTTTAAACAGTATCTCTCTTGCTTTATCATCTGCAACAAAGATCTCTTCTACTTCTGCTGGTTTTTCATCTACAGCATGTGTACGTCTTAAGATCGTTTTAATACGTGTCACAAGCTCTCTTGGGTCATAAGGTTTTGGCATATAATCATCTGCACCCCGTTCCATACCGATCACTTTATCAGTAATGTCATCTCTTGCTGAAGAGATAATAATAGGGATATTACTTATCTCACGTATCTTTGGGATCACTTCCAAGCCATCCATCCCAGGCAGTGTCAGATCTAAAATGACCAGGTCGAACTTGTGCTGTGTCAAAAGAGAAAGACCTATATAAGGATCTTCCGCACCGATCACTTCCATATCGTACTTGGTAAGGTAATTGGTTAAGATAAGTGCTAACTCCGGGTCATCTTCTACAATAAGTATTTTGATCATGTTTTATCCTTTAATGAGATGCTATTTTTCGTTATAGTCCAAATAGACTTTTGTGATCGCTATCAAAAATGAGGTAATGGCAGGTCCTAAGATCATACCCCAGAAACCATAAGTACTCATACCTGCAATGATCGAAAAGAAGATCACCATAGAGTTGATCTCCACCGTACTCTTTAAGAAGTCCACTTTGATCACAGAAATGATCATAGGTTTGACGAATGTATCTGCAATGATCGAGATCACCACAATAGAATATCCTGCGATAATGAGTGCAGTATTTGTATCAATTTTTGTCCAGGCATAAAGGGAAACCGGTGCCCAAACTATGATGCCTCCCACAATTGGGATAAGTGAAGCAAAACCGTAGATCACACCAAAAAAGAGACCGTTAAAACCAAAAGCACTCATGATAAAACCAAAAAGAAAACCTTCAAATATAGCTGTAACGATCACCGAATAAAAGACGATCTCCATCGTAGCAGAGATCTCCTGCATCATTTTTGAACCTTTACCAGAAGATACAGGTAACATTTCTAAAACCATATCAAAAAAATATGTACCATAATAGTTGATAAAAAAATAAAAGACCACCACAAAAAACATATTTTTCATAAAACCTAAACCGGCACCACCTGCAACGGTTAGATATGTTGTTGACTCGTGAATATAAGAGGCTATCTTTTCATCATTCAGATACTGTTCAGCGATACCGTTAAGGAAAGGTGCTTTAGCCATTAAGACTTTTACTGTATTTACTGTGTCGGTGATCACAGTGTCATCAAGTTGTGCTATATATTCTGCACCAATGGTTGCCAGGTAAACAATAGGGGCAAAAAGAAGCAATGAGAGCAAAGTCGTTGAAATAGAGGATGAGATACGCGATGAACCTGTATAGTCCACTAATTTTTTAGAAAGGTTAAATGTTGCCATGCTCAACAGTACGGCAACCATCAAAGAGAGTAAAAAAGGCTTATAAACAGAATAAGCAGCAATAAGTGCCAGTACAAATAAAGCTGTAATTATAAGATTACTTTTAGTCATTAAAAAGTCCCTTATCTATACCACCAAGTTTAAAATGCTCATACGATTTTTGTGTTGCTATACGTCCACGTGCCGTTCTCTCAATGTAACCATTTGCTATCAGGTAAGGCTCTAACACATCTTCTATAGTACCCTCATCCTCAGAGAGTGCTGCACCAATGGTACTTAAGCCCATTGGTTTATTTTTCGCAGATACAAGCAGTTCAAGCAGTTGAATATCTTGCTCATCAAAACCAAGGTTATTGACACCTAACTCATCTAAAGCATATTTTGCCCGTGCCAGTGTGATCTCAGACTCATCTTCTACTTCAGCAAAATCTCTCACTCTTTTGAGCAGTCTTAATGCAATTCTCGGTGTACCACGGCTACGACCCGCTACTTCAGAGGCAGCATCGTTTTGTGTGACTTTCTCTAATTTATGTGATGCCTGTGTGACGATCATGGCTAACTCATCAGGGGTATAGAACTGCATTCTAAAGTGCATACCAAAACGCTCGCGCAGAGGATTTGAAAGCATCCCTGCTCTTGTGGTTGCACCAATGAGCGTAAAACGTGGCAAGTCTATTTTTACGGTTTGTGCCGCAGGTCCTGAACCGATGATAATATCTAAACGAAAATCCTCCATTGCAGGGTAGAGTATCTCTTCTATTGCAGGGCTCATACGGTGTATCTCATCGATGAACAGGATGTCACCCTCTTCTATATTTGTTAGTAGTGCTGCAAGATCTCCTGCTTTTTCTATCATCGGGGCAGCTGTGGTTTTAATGTTTGCACCCATCTCTGTTGAGATGATGTTCGCAATGGTCGTTTTACCCAGACCAGGAGGTCCAAAAAAGAGTATATGATCTAAAGCTTCAGCTCTTTTTTTACTTGCTTCTATAAAGACTTTAAGATTCTTTTTGATCTTCTCTTGTCCGATGTATTCATCCCATGATGAGGGGCGTAAGGTGACCTCATACGAAGCCTCTTCATCAAAACGTTCTATCTCAACCATTCTTTCCATTAATAAGTATATTCCTCACCTGGGAACGCTCTTGATTTTACTTCATCTCTATAGGCTTCTAAACCATCACGTATATGTTTTGCGCCGTCAAAATATTCTTTCACAAATTTCGGTTTAAACGTTTCAAAAAATCCAAACATATCAGACCATACAAGTACCTGTCCATCTGTACTGTTCCCTGCACCAATACCAATGGTTGGTACGGAAACAGCTTTGGTAATGGCCTGGGCAGCTTCACTTTTGACGCCTTCTACAACAATGGCAAAGACACCTGCTTTTTCAAGTGCTTTAGCATCTTCTACAAGCTTTTCTATATCTTCTTTGTCTTTTCCTCGTACTTTGTAACCACCCTCACTTCGTGAAAACTGTGGCATTAACCCTATGTGTCCAAGCACTGCGATGGAGTTTTTTGTCAAAGCTTCTACGATATGTGCTCTCTCTTTTCCACCTTCTATTTTCACCGCCTGTGCTGCTGTTTCCTGGTAGACTCTTGTGGCATTTTTCAGAGCGGTCTCTTCAGTGACATATGTCCCAAAAGGCATATCAAGTACGATCATAGGAAGTTTTGCGCCGTTACATACTGCCTGTGTATGGTAGATCATCTGATCCATTGTTGCACTGAGTGTGTCCTCTTTTCCAAGAAAACTCATGTTAAGGCTGTCACCGACCAGGATCATCTCTACTTCGCCATCAAACAACTGTGCAAAAAGTGCATCATATGCTGTAACCATAGTAATAGGTTCTACACCTTTCATCTTGGTTATCGTTGATAAAGTTACTTTTTTTTCTATTTTAGGGGTATGAATACTCATCTGTCTTAGTGTCCCGTCTATATTTTTACTCATTTATTATTTATTAGACCGTAAAATAAGCAAAGCTCATCTTACTTACGCTAACGCTATGTTTTCTTCAGCAGAAAGCTCAAGCGACAGGTCGCTTTATGTTTTCCCTGAATAGCCTCAGTCTATATTTTTACTCATTTTATCATATAATGTTGAAACTATAATACATATCTCAGATAAAAAGAGCCCCAATTGAAAAATTTAGTCGCATATATCACCACAGGTTTTCCCTCTTTGGATTTTACCGTAGATGCTGCACTTGCTTTGGCTGAAGCAGGTGTAGATACTTTAGAGCTTGGCATGCCCTTCTCTGATCCTGTTGCAGATGGCCCTGTCATCGAAAAAGCAAACCTTATAGCCCTGCAAAATGGTTTTAAACTTGAACACCTTTTTGACGCTTCTGCCAAAATAGCGCCACATATAGATACACTCTGGATGGGTTACTTTAACCCTTTTTACCACAAAGGTATGGATAACTTCATCGCTGAAGCGAACAAAGTAGGTGTAAACGGTTTCATCATTCCTGATCTTCCATTTGAAGAAGCAAAGTCTTATAAACCAGCAGTAGAAGCAGCAGGACTCAGCCTCATAGATTTCATCGCTCCGACAGATACAGAAGCACGTATCAAAGAGATCGTCACAGATGCAAAAAAGTTCATCTATCTGGTAGCGTATGCCGGTATCACAGGAGCAGGGAAAAGTGAAGATCTTCAACCGATCATCACAAATATCAAAAAATATACGCAGACCCCTGTGTATGTAGGTTTTGGTGTAGATGAAAATACAGCTGAGGAAAAGGCAAAAGGTGTAGATGGTGTCATCGTCGGTTCTGCTTTTGTAAAAGTATTGCTTGATGATCAGTTAAATGATACACAAAAGATCACAAAGATCTCTGCCATTGCAAAAGAGATCAAAGAAAAAATAAATAACTAAACAAGTCAAAGGAGGATACCTATGGATAAAGGTGTTGAAATAGGTGCGATCTTGTTGATCGTATCCCTAATTGTCATTGGTGGTGGATACTATTATATGACAAGAAAACTCCCAAAAGAATAAATACCCTCTCCATAAAAGTGCATTAAATAATTTAGAGTATAATACTCCTAATTAGAAAAGGCACTTATTTTATGGAATACTTTATTTGGAACGTCGATCCTGTACTTTTAGAACTTGGACCCCTGCAATTGCGTTGGTATGGGTTACTTTTTGTAGGATCATTCTTTCTTGCTGCGATCATACTGACTTGGATATATAAACGTGAAGGCAAAGATCCTGTTGTAGTGGACAGCATGATCCTCTACCTTATGCTAGGCGCTGTGATCGGTGCAAGACTCATGCATTGCTTGGCGTATGAACCGGAGTTCTATCTTAGTAACCCGCTTGAGATACTGAAGGTATGGAAAGGCGGACTTGCAAGTCACGGAGGTCTTCTTGGTGCTATGCTTGCACTTTACATCTTTTCAAAACGTTATAATGAATCCTATATGTGGCTACTCTCAAGGGTTGCCATTCCCGGTACTTTGACTGCTGCATTTGTACGTTTTGGAAACCTCTTTAACTCTGAGATACTTGGTCTTCCAACAGATAAACCATGGGCGATCATCTTTGAGCGTGTAGATATGCTTCCACGTCACCCCGTACAACTCTATGAAGCATTTGCTTATCTGACTCTTTTAGTGATACTTGTAACCCTCTACCGTAAAGTGACATTCTCTTTTGCTACCAAACTACTCCCTGGAGTCTTTTTGACCTATATGTTCACACTACGTTTTTTACTCGAATATACCAAAACCAGACAGGCACACTACACCACCGAACTTGACTTTACCACAGGACAGTTGTTGAGTATGCCATTTATTATCATAGGGCTGATTTGGATACTCTGGGCATTTACCAGTAAGACAAAAGAGACCTCATGACTAAAGTGATGTTGGATAAATACAGTCTGGGCATCGATATAGGTTCAACAACCGTTAAATATGTCCTATGTGATAAAAACTTTAACATCTTGGCTAAAGACTATACACCTCATGATACCAAACAGGCACCTACCCTCTTAAGACTTTTAGAAGCACTTTCCCAAACACATCCAAACTACTATGACAAGATAGACAAGGTCTACATCACAGGCTCTGGTGCATCACGCATTGCACCTACGATCAATGCACGTTTTGTGCAGGAAGTAAATGCTGTGGTACTGGCTGTTGAACATCACCACCCAGATGTAAGAGCTGTGGTGGAACTGGGTGGTCAGGACGCAAAGATCATACACTTCAAACAGAGTGAAGATGGCAAAAAGTCAGTCCTTACCTCTATGAATGACAAGTGTGCATCTGGAACTGGTGCGACCATAGAAAAATGTACCATGAAAGTAGGTATGGAAAGTGCAGACATACAAAAACTCTCTTTTCAAACAGACAAACTGCATCATGTGGCTGCAAAATGTGGTGTCTTTGCAGAAACAGATATCGTAAATCTTGTCAAGACCTCTGTTCCTTCAAATGAGATCATGAACTCCTTGGCTGATGCCATTGTGATGCAGAATCTCACCGTACTCACTCGGGGCAATACACTCATGCCTAAAGTACTGCTTCTTGGAGGTCCTAATACCTACTTGCCATTTTTGCAAGAGTGTTGGCGTATGCGTATCACTGAGCTTTGGGATGAACGGGGTATACCTTATGATAAAGACAATATCAATGCACTCATCAATGTACCTGAAAATGCCCAGTACTACGCTGCGCTTGGTGCAGTTATATTTGGTGAAGGTGAGGCTAACCATGATCAGCCTTTTACAGGACTCATACAACTCAAAACTCTTGTAGATACAGGTGGTACCACACAGAATGAGAATAATGATACACCGCTTATCCAAAGTCAAGAAGAGTTAAATACTTTCAAAAGTGACTATGCTATCAAAGCTTTTGTTCCACCTCTACTTAGTGAAAAAACAACCTGTTTCATGGGTATAGATGGAGGTTCAACTTCTTCCAAAGCAGTACTTTGTGACGAAAAAGGAGAACTGCTTTTAAAGGTCTATCAACTCTCTAAAGGTAACCCTATAGCAGATACTTTGGAGTTACTCGAAAAGATACAGGCACAAGACCCTTATGGTTATTACGATATCAAAGGCTTAGGTGTGACAGGATATGCAGCAGATGTACTAGAAGGTGCACTCAAGGCTGATGCAAATATCATTGAGACTATTGCACATATGAAGTCGGCACAAAAAGCATTTGGAGAGAGTATCAATGTCATTTGTGACATTGGTGGACAAGACATCAAAGTACTCTTTATGGAAAATGGCATGATGAAGAACTTTCGCCTCTCAAATCAATGTAGTGCGGGTAATGGTACCCTGCTTCAGTCCATGGCAAAACAATTTGGTGTACCTGTAGAAGGTTTTGCAGATGTTGCTTTTGCAGCGAAGCAGGCGCCTATGTTCAACTATGGCTGTGCAGTGTTCCTAGATACAGACAGGGTTAATTTTCAAAAAGAAGGGTACAGCAAAGAGGAACTGTTTGCAGGTATCTCAAAAGTCTTACCTAAAAATGTATGGCAGTATGTTGTACAAGCACCAAATCTGGCAGCCTTTGGAGATCACTTTGTACTTCAGGGTGGGACACAATACAACCAGGCAGCACTTAAAGCACAGGTAGATTACATAAAATCCAAAGTACCTCATGCAAAAGTAAATGTCCACCCTCATCCTGGAGAAGCAGGCGCATACGGTGCAGCAATAGAAGCAAAAGATGTAGTCAGACAAAGAGGTAAAGCTACTTTCGTAGGTTTACAGGAAGCCCTGCAAATGACCTACACCTCAAAAACAGATGAAAGTACACGCTGTCACTTCTGCAGTATCAACTGTTCTCGTACATTTATAGACACACAGACACCAAGTTCTGAAACAGTACGTTACATCGCAGGATTTTCCTGTGAAGAGGGCACGGTAGAGTCACATGAAGCACTTAAAATACTGAAAGACTCTCGTAAGTCTTTACAGGAGAACACACCAAACTTGGTTAAAAAAGAGTCTATAGATCTTTTTAAGTCCAGCTACACTTTAGACACATACCCAACAACCGATACAAAGATTACGGAACAACAGATAAAAGTAACCCTTGGAGGCTGGGGACCGACGCTTAGAAAACAAGTGCATAGAAACTTTCAAGTCTCTAATATACATGATAAAAACTACAGAAGAAATGTCAAAATAGCCATTCCTAGAGTACTTAACATTTACTCTTTGGCACCTTTCTTACGCACCTATCTTGAAGCACTGGGGGTCAGTGAGAGTAACATACACTTTTCTGACTTTTCCAATGAAGACATGTATCTTGAAGGTGCGAAGTATGGTTCGGTAGACTCCTGTTATCCTGCCAAAGTAGCACAATCTCATGTCTATGCCCTGCTCTATGAGAAGAAATTTGCCAGAAAGAACTTTGAATATATGTGGTTTCCCGCTGTCACTGAACTTCCCGGATATGTAAAACACACAATGGGACAAACCTCATGTCCCATCATCTCCGGTACACCTAAAGTGGTTTACTCTGCCTTTACCAAAGAGCGTGATCTTTTCAAAGAAAAAAACATCGATTATGTGGAAGATTCGCTTAACTTTGACAAACATGACCTGCTTAAAAAACAGCTCTTTAAAACATGGCAGACAAGACTACGCATTACAGAAGATGAAAATAACTGGGCAGTCGATCAGGCATGGAAAGCTCTGGATCAAAATGATGCAGAGATCATGCAAGAGGGTCGAAAGATTCTTGATGAGGCAGTCAAAAATGATGAGATCGTTATCTTGCTTCTTGGGCGTCCTTACCACAGTGACCCGGGTCTGAACCATGAAGTGCTTGATGAATTTCAATCACTTGGCTTTAAAACACTCTCTATGCGTGCCATTCCCAAAGATGAAGCGTATCTTGCTAACTACTTTGATCATGATATCAAAAAAGGACATGTTGAGTCTGCTTATGACATTCGTGATGTATGGGAAGAGAATTTCTCTACCAACTCCACCCAAAAAGTATGGGCAGCAAAGTTTGCAGCACGTCATCCCAATGTAGCTGTACTTGATCTAAGTTCTTTCAAGTGTGGACATGATGCGCCAACCTATGCCATCATAGATAAGATTCTTGGTGCATCACGCACACCGCATCTGACCTTGCATGATATAGATGCGAACAAACCAGGGGGATCCATAAAGATACGGGTAAAAACATTTGCATATACACTTGATCAATATAAACAACAACTTACGAAACACTATAAACAAGAAGAGCACAAGCATCTTGAAGAAGAAGGAGTACTGGTATGAGTATCGCATGTAACACAGTAAAAATGACAGACAAAAATGGTGATCTTTCTTTCATCAATCAAAATGCAACACAATGGCGTGACATCCCTCAAGAACCTATAGAGTACGCAGATAAAAAAGATACTATTATGCTGGTAGGCGGTCTCTCTATACTCCAGGACAAACTCATACAAACAGCACTGCAATCCATAGGGGAAAACTTCATCGCACTTCCCAACCCGACCTTTGAATCATTTCAAAAAGGAAAAGAGTTTGGAAACCGTGGTCAATGTAATCCTACTTACTTTACTGTAGGGAATTTAGTAAAGTACCTTCAAGAGCTCCGCGATGAAAAAGGTTTAAGCACAGAAGAGATCGTCAAAAATTATATTTTCATCACTGCAAGCGGATGTGGACCCTGCCGTTTTGGTATGTATATTACTGAGTATAAAAAAGCATTGAGAGATGCTGGATTTGATGGTTTTCGTGTATCAAGCTTTGAGCATAACAAAGGGATCAACCAGGAAGAAGCTTCCAATGATATAGTCAACTTCTCACCCTCTTTTTTCATCCCTCCTCTTAAAGCTGTACTCATCGGTGACATACTCAATCTTCTAGGCTATAAAATGCGTCCTTATGAAGTAAAGAAAGGGAGTGTTGACACTGCTATAGAAGCGTGTAGAGTGCTCATCTCAGAAGCTTTTATGGAGAAAAAAAGCCTTTTAGGAACACTCTGGAAATGTAGAACTGTTTTAGAAAAAGTGGCACTTGATCGTCTTCAGCCAAAAGCAAAGGTCATGGTCATGGGAGAATTTTGGGCAGCCATGACAGAGGGAGATGGAAACTACAATCTTCATAGATTTTTAGAAGCAGAGGGTGCAGAATGTATACCTCAACCTCTCATAAACCGTCTCATGTTGAGCATTTGGGAAGCAGAATACAAACTGCATAAAGATGAAGTATTGGCAGATGAAAGTGCAAAAAAAGTAGACTTCTCTAACGTCAAGACAAGAGTACTGATCAAACTCACCAAATTTGCTTTTAAATCCCATTTTACCCTCTATGCCAAAGCCATAGGTCTACATGACTACGAAATACCAGATATGGATAAACTGGCTTCTTTAGCCAAAGAGTATTATACGCTTGAATGTGAAGGTGGTGAAGGTCACTTGGAAGTAGCACATCTCATAGAGTCTGTAAAACACAACCTTTCACATCTTGTCATTTCAGTTAAACCTTTTGGATGCATGCCCTCTTCATCTGTTTCGGATGGTGTACAATCACTGGTCACCAATCGTTTCCCGGAAGCAAACTTTTTAAGCATAGAAACCTCAGGAGAAGGAGCAGCCAATTTCTACTCCCGTGTGCAAATGGCACTCTTTAAAGCAAAACAATCAGCACAAGAGGAGTTTGAAACACTCGACATACCAAATGATATACCAAGTAAAGTACATAACTATTTGTACCAGCCACGTAATGAAAAAGCAGGTTCAGCGGCTTCATTAGTAGAAAGTTTAGCGCATTGATCTATTTGATCAGATCAATCCTTCTGGGCTAACAACATCTCTTTCATCTCATCAGCAGGCAGCGGTTTACTATAATAATATCCTTGGACCGCATAACACCCATGTGCTTCTACAAACTCTTTTTGTACTGTATTTTCTACTCCCTCGGCGATCACATCCAGATGTAGGTTTTTTGCAAGCTTAATGACTGTTTTGACTATTGCAACAGCATCTTTATCATCAGGTATATCACTGATAAACATCCTATCGATCTTCAATTTATCGATAGGTAAACGTTTTAAGTATGATAAAGAAGAGTAACCTGTACCAAAATCATCAATAGCAATAGAGATCCCCAAATTGTGTAATGTCTCTAAAATAGTGATCACTTCATCAGGTTTTTTCATCACTTCTGTCTCTGTGATCTCAAAAGAGAGCCAATTTTTTTTGAATTCGTATAGACTAAGATTTTTATGTACTTCTTCTTCAAAATTTGATGATTCTAACTGTTTCATGCTCATATTTAGTGCCAATGTGCCTGGATTCAGTTCTTCAGCATGCCACTGGGCCACTTGCTGCATAGCAGTTTTCATAACCCAGAGGTCAAGTGATACAATAAGACCCGTTGTTTCTGCTAAAGGGATAAAAATATCTGGAGATAATAAACCAACAATAGGATGATGCCAGCGTACCAATGCTTCAACTCCTATGATCTTTCCATCTCTCACATCGACCTGTGGCTGATAATAGACTTCAAAGTCTCCACTCAATATACCTTCACGCAGATCTCTCTCCATCATCACATGTTCATAGGCAGTATCAGTCATTTCTGATTGATAGAACTGGAAATTATTTCCACCTTCTTCTTTTGCTTTATACATTGCTGTATCTGCATATTTCAGAAGGTTGCTCTCATGCATATCGTCTTCAGGGTAACAAGAGATACCTATACTTGCAGAAGAGTACAAAGTATAGTCCTCTACAGCTATAGGTTCTTCAATGATCTTAAGTATACGCTCTGCTTCTACTATAATATCTCTTTCTCTTTTAACATTTTTCATCATCAATAAAAACTCATCACCACCCAAACGTGAAACCATATCTTCTTTACGTATACTTCTTTTTAACCGCTCACCAATGATATGGATCACTTTATCACCTACGTCATGACCCAAAGAGTCATTGATCTTCTTAAAGCGATCCAGGTCGATGAACATTAGTGCCAACTTGGTATTTAACTTGGCTGTTCTCTTTAGTTCTTTTTTTAACTCTTGTTTAAAATGTATACGGTTAGGAAGTCCCGTCAATGGATCATGATTAGCTTGATAGTAGAGTATGCTTTTTTGTCGTGAGAGCTCAAGTTCCATCTCTTTTCTAGAAGAAATATCTCTACAAACCACATAAATAACATTTCTACCGTTGAGCACCATACTTGTAAGCATAATATCTGCCCAAAAGACTTCACCATTAGATCTTTTAAAGACCCATTCAGATTGGTAACTCCCTTCTTCCTGGGCCAACACTTTCATCTCTTTTAGCTTCAAGATAGAGTGTGTCCCATCGGGTTGTTTTCTGGTAAAAATATGCAAGGGGCTTACATTTAAAAATGTTTCCTCCGATGTATAACCAAATATATCAAGTATTTTTTTATTACACTGAATAAAACTGTCATTTTCAATAAGTACTATGCCGTCTGGAGATTTTTCAAACAATGTTTCAAATGTATTTTGTGCTTGTCGCAACATTTTATTTTCCATGGCTTCATGAGTAGTGATATTAACCAAGTGCATCAAGGCATTTGTGGCTGTTGTAGTAATCTTTTTGTGGGGCAAGAGTACAGCATTTGGTTCATGTACGACATCTGCTTCACTTAGTGAAACAACTGTCATGGACTGATTGAGTAGCTCTTTTTTTGTTGAAGTAAAAAATTCACCATTCGTAAAAAAACCTGAACTTGGTGCTATGTGATGTAATGGTAATGTTTCTTCTTCTATCAGGTCAGGCATAAAGTGTCTCCGCCCCATACAGGAATATACAAAGATCGCTTCAGAAGGTTTGTCTTTAAGCGCATCAAAAATTTCATCTGAACATTCTAATATTTCTAGAGGATCCCCATACCCAAATTGCACCCTGTCACCCTGTTGTAAATTTCCGGCAAAAGAAAGTGAACCATCATCATGTTTTGCAAGAACCGCACGTGCAACCTTTATACCATTGCGTGTTGATATGAGAGGAAACTCTATACCTATAGAAGGTAATGCTTCTGCCATCTCTTTACCCAGATAATGGCTATACGTATCAACTGCTGATCGATTATCTATAGTATAAACCCGATTCTTTTCTACTTTGGTTATGGTTAGTTCTTTTCCTATACTGTGCCAGTTAAAACTATAGTTTGTATAGACATTTAAGTGACCACTGTTAAGTGCCACAGCAACAGCACCATCAGTTATAATACTCTCTTTAGTAAATACATACGTCTGTTCAAACTTGGCATAATCCGCTGCAAGCCCTCCGGCAACAGTAACATCACTGTCTACAGAATGAATTCCCTGTAAAAATAACTCTCCATTTGTATGGAGTCCATCTGCAAAAGCAATGATGAGTTTGGTATCAACCTGCATTAATGTTTTGGCCAAAGACTGTCCGGAAAAAAAGCCATCTTCTTGATGTTTTGAGATCGCTGTTTGAAGTGTTGTATGCTCAAACTGTGTAAAACTCAATACTGTTTGATCAACAGAAACCTCACCATTCATGATCTCACCACTTGTTGTGCTTCCTATGATCACTGATTTAGGTAAAAGTGTGGTAAGTTCTTGTAATAGATTTTCTATATATGATCTGTTATTTTGTGAGGTAAAGACTTGTATTAAAAGTGAAGGTGAATTACTGATATGCTCTTTAACAATGAACAGCTCTAACTGTGTTAGGTCAGTATAGTAGGTATTAACACTTCTCATCCAAATAACCTTATATTAAGTGTGTCCTTAACACACCCTTGTTGTCTATAATAATTATACTCATATCCTCTCTTATAAAGCTTATATGCTATTGACAAAAAAATCTAAAAGTGTTAGAATCCGCGCACATGGGGGTGACTTGGTTTCGACTGGAGTAGTCGGGGCTATGTGCATGTCGGACTGAGCAATTCCGTTACGCGGCTCACACGCATTTAAACGCAAACAACACAGATTACCGTCCAGCTTACGCAGTAGCGTAAGTCATTAACCCCGCTAACGCGGAGGACTGCCCTGCCGAGGAGTGTCATCTTAATCGGATCTTTGGGTATCACATCTGATGACTATGCTTTGAGGAAGCTATGCCTCATTGTGAGAATTTTAGCTGGTCTGGCAAAGTTTTGGGTGTCGTACAAAACCAGATGAGACTTAACAACACCGCCTAAGCATGTAGAGTCATGGTTCTATCTATTTTAGGACAGGGGTTCAATTCCCCTCACCTCCACCAAACTACAGTTTAATACTAATCGTTTAGCAGTCTTATCAATCCCATAGGTGCATATTCAGCCATTTTTCCACCTGCTCTCCATTTTCTCATGGCAAGTTCACCAACAATAATATTTTTATGGCTATCTTCATCTTGAGATAAATCGTTTGAGTATTTTACTAATTCATCAAGATGTTCTGTATCATCGTGTGCAAAGTTTCTTTCTAAGTATTGTCTGTAGATTTCCGTTTTATCTTTTTCATTAAGTTCATAAGCTAGTGCTATTTGATTCATAGCACCTATCAAGAAACCAAATATGATCGGATGTTTGGTCTTGTCATCAAGTAAGAAAGGATTATTTGTTTTAGGCATGGCAAGGGAGACTTTGGTAAATACATCCAATTCATATTTGATCTGCTCATAAGGTATTTCATTTTTTGGTTTTTTTAGAAAATCAAATAACCCCATTACAAACCTTATTTTTTACACTATTATATCAAAAGATACAAATAAATCCTAAAAAAACAGAGCGTCTATATACATTTCTTCACTGGTCATTTTATGAAAAAAAATATCCAAAATATGACCTTATATTTATTTTAATTTTAACTTATAATAAATATACAAAAAGAAAAAGGAACAAAATGAGTAAAAATATATTTCTGAATGTGATAGCTGTACTTGCATCAGTATTTTCTATACGAATACTCATGCATAACCCTGAACCGATCGGATTCTTCATTGTATTCCTATTGATCACCTTTATTGCTCTTATCATTTATATACAATTTTTAAATATTGATGAATCAAAATTAACTAAAAAATCTCTACTGAAAAACAAGAATATAAAAAATCATCACTGATCATTTTTTGCTATAATAAAAAAATAAGTTCAGCACAAAGGAATAAAAATGATCTTAAAAAAGATAGAAAACAGTATGGTGGTCTCTGCTGCAGAGATCATATCATTTCAGGTTGAAATTGATGACAACAATAAAGCTACGATCACTGTCACTTTAGATGATGTAAACAACAGTGAAGATATCCACCCTCAAGCACCTGGAGATCATCATCATTATCAAATTGTAGATGATAATAACAATATCATTAGACTTATTCACCAGTAGCTTATCACTTTACCCAAGAGAGGAGTTTTATCTCCTCTGGATTATCTGTTTAATGTGCGCTTGCACATCCGATCTTACCTTCACTGGCAGCTTGACGATAGAGAGCTCTACCTTCTTCTTTTGTGCCGCTTCGTAAAATGTTGTTGATCGCCTCTGCAGTTTTTTCTTCTTCCCAGGTAATATCACCATCTTTACAACCGCTTACACCTATCTTTTTATAAAACTTGATCACTTTAGGTGTTACTGCTTCACGTGTATGACTTGTGCCTTTGGGGACAGTATAACTTTTACCATCTATGCTTTTTACTACCATTGTATCATTTGCATTAAACGTTGGTTCTGTACCTGTACATCCCACAAAAAGTGAAGAGGTTGCTGCGAGTAAAAATGTAGATTTGAATTTTTTCATATTTGTTCCTTATTTTAAATTACTGTTCGTTCTATTTTTTCAGATAAAGTTGTCATGATCTCATATGAGATCGTTCCAAATGTTTTGGCTGCTGCCTGTGCGTCATCCATCACACAAACTTCCTCTTTGTCTGTTGCCAAAGAGATAAAATCCATTGAGACACGTCCTAAAATGGCTAAACCTTCAGCTGTCACAAAAGGTTCTGCACTCTGCGCTCTAAACCATCCGTCACCATATCCGAGATCATAGGTAGAGACTTTCATATTTTCTCTTGCCTCAAAGTCTCCGCCATATCCTACTCTCTCTCCAGATCTAAGCATTCTGCTAGAAACTTTTTTTGCATGTAGCGTCATCACAGGTTTTAATACTACTTTATCAAAACTCTGTGGAAGTTCATTATAACCGTAAGCACTGATACCCACACGAACCAGATCTTCATCAAAACTTTTTATACGTAAAATAGATGCTGAATTATGTGAATGTGCACGCACATTGGTAAACCCTGCTTTTTTTACACGCTCTTTTACTGCTTCAAATTGTTTTTGCTGCCAGAAAAATTCACTGCTCAACACATCTGCAGAGCGATGATGTGTCATCACACCGACAAGTTCTAATCCTTGTTCTTTAATGAGCATTAACGCTTCTTCCAGTTCATCCATAGCGATTCCGTTACGATGCATACCTGTATCGACTTTTAACTCTATTTTTGCACCTGTCTCAGCCTTTTTAATATCCTCTAAACTATTGATAGCAAAAGAACAAATATTGTCTTTTATAATACTGTCACCAAGTACTAAAATGCTCTCAAAAAGAAGCCCAATACGCTCTGCTTCTTTATAAGTACGTACCACTGCATGTTTAATACCAAACTCTAAAGCAAGTTTTGCCATAAGTTCAAGCCCATGCCCGTATGCATTGTCTTTTAGAACGATAGCTATCTTCTCCAATGAGCCAGTTTTTAGTGCAATTTGGTTAAGATTGTGATAGAAATTTTGTTTATTTATTTTAATAAATGCCATAAGTGATTATAGCCAATCAAGTTAATAGTGTGTAGTAAATAGCCTGTTGTTTAGAAAAAAAGGAGAATTATTGTGAAGAGAGTTCCAGCTGAGTGGGAGAGACAACAATGTGTACTGATGTCATTTCCCCATGAAGGGACAGACTGGAATGATCCAGACGATCCTTCACAGCTTGAAGCTTCACTTTCCCCTTTTATTCGCATCGCCCAGGCTATTGCATATGGTGAAGCTGTCTATATCATTTGTCAGAATAAAGAAAAGATATCTTCTATGTTCTGTTCTACCAGAAATCTTACTTTTATAGAGATACCTACAAATGATACCTGGATACGTGATTACGGATATATCTCTGTCAAAGAAAGTGAGGAAAAGAGACTGCTTGACTTTACATTTGACGGTTGGGGTGGAAAATTTGAAGCTTCGCTTGACAACAGTGTCAACATAGCATTACATAAAAAAGGCTACATGGGCATTACACCTCTTGAAAGTATTGATCTGATTCTCGAAGGGGGGTCTGTAGAGAGTGATGGAGAGGGTACCATCCTTACCACTTCCGCATGTCTTTGTAACCCAAACAGAAATGGTGGACTTACCAAAGAAGAGATAGAAACAAAACTCTCTATGCACCTTGGTACCCAAAGAATTCTTTGGGTTGATCATGGGTATCTGGCAGGAGATGATACAAACTCCCATATAGATACTTTGGCACGTTTTGTCAACACTAAGACCATAGCCTATATCAAATGTGAAGATAAGGATGATGAACATTATGATGCTTTAGAAAAAATGGAAGCACAACTTAAAACATTTAAAACAAAAGAAGGTGAACCTTATGTACTGGTCCCTTTACCTATGACAGATGCCATCCATGATGAAAAAGGAAACAGATTACCTGCTACTTATGCTAATTTCCTCATAACCAATGATGCGCTTGTCTACCCAACCTATAGTGACAAACATGATACAGTGGTACATGAGATATTTAAAGAACTATTCCCTCATAAAGAGATCATACCCGTGAACTGTTTAAAACTTATAGAACAAGGTGGTAGTCTACACTGCTCTACCATGAACATAACCTACTAGGAGAAGTCATGCAAAATACGATAAAAACTGCCCTAATACAACAAAAATATGATGGTACAAAAGCAAAAACAATTCAAGACACATGTAATAAAATATCTGAAGCAGCAGACAATGGTGCTCAACTTGTTGTACTTCAGGAACTACATCAAACAGAATATTTCTGTCAAAGTGAAGATACAAAATTCTTTGCCTATGCTAATGACTTTGAAAATGACATCGTTTTTTGGTCAAATGTGGCAAAAGAGAACAGTATCGTTTTAGTCACCTCACTTTTTGAAAAACGTGCAGCAGGACTCTACCATAACACAGCCGTGGTCTTTGAAAAAGATGGGTCTGTAGCAGGAAAATATAGAAAAATGCACATTCCTGATGACCCAGGATTTTACGAAAAGTTCTACTTTACCCCTGGTGACTTAGGGTTTGAACCCATACAAACTTCAGTAGGAAAACTGGGTGTGCTTATATGCTGGGATCAATGGTATCCTGAAGCTGCACGTATCATGACTCTTAAAGGTGCCGAGCTTCTCATCTACCCTACCGCCATAGGATGGTTCGATGAAGATAGCAATGAAGAGAAAGTACGTCAACTTGATAGTTGGATAACCATACAGCGTTCACATGCCATAGCCAATGCAATACCTGTTCTCGCATGTAACCGTGTTGGCTTTGAGGCTGATGCATCCGGTGTCATGAAAGGTACACGCTTTTGGGGGAACTCATTTGTCTGTGGTGCACAAGGTGAGATCTTAGTTCAGGCAGATGACAAAACAGAGACTATCCTCTATGCAGATATAGTACATGAACGTACAAAAGAAGTTAGAGATATCTGGCCATTTTTACGTGACAGACGCATAGAAGCGTATGATTGTCTACTTCAAAGATATTGTGACGATGCGTAAAGAGAGATATCTATTTACGACTAACTCTATCAAACCACCATGTAAATGCGAACATCAAACCTGGTGTTTTTGCGATACTCTCATCATAAATAAGTGCTTTGGCTTCTGATATAGGCAGATAGATAACTTCTATATCCTCATGATCAATGCCACCACCTTCACTTACTTTCATGCTCTCATTGACTTCAGTATAGTAAAGTGTTTGCTTAGATCCTGCAAAACCTACAGACGTATGAAAAGCTGTAATTCTCTCTATTTTCTCAAGAGGGACATCATAACCACACTCTTCATCTATTTC
>CBFHPE010000025.1:16210-22193 GCA_965657515.1 Sulfurovum sp. | reverse complement strand
ACCTACTTTGATGACCGCTACACCACCTGCTAGTTTGGCAAGACGTTCTTGTAGTTTTTCTTTGTCATATTCGCTCGTAGTACTTTCCATTTGCATTCTAATTTCATTTGTTCTGGCGATGACTGCATCTTTGTCACCTTTACCATCTACGATAACTGTATTGTCTTTATCTATCACAACTCTTGCTGCATGACCTAAATCAGCTAGTGTTACTTTTTCAAGTGTGAGCCCAAGCTCTTCAGTGATAAGTGTTGCACGTGTTAAGATAGCAATGTCTTTAAGCATCTCTTTTTTTCTGTCACCAAACCCTGGTGCTTTTACAGCAGTGATATTGAGGACACCTTTAAGTTTGTTAAGCACTAAAGTTGAAAGAGCTTCACCTTCGATGTCATCAGCAATGATAAGAAGAGGTCTTCCCGCTTGCTGTACCTGTTCTAGTAGGGGTACCATGTCTTTCAGTGAAGTGAGTTTTGCATCTGTTAAAAGAATGATAGGTGCTTCAAGTTCACAGGTCATTTTTTCTGTATTGGTAACAAAATATGGAGAGACATACCCTCTGTCAAACTGCATACCTTCAACCACTTCAAGATCATCATCGATCCCTTTAGCTTCTTCAACCGTGATCACACCATCTTTTCCGACTCTGTCCATTGCTTCAGCGATGAGATCACCGATGACTGAATCAGAGTTTGCAGAGATTGTTGCAACCTGTGCGATCTCTTTTTTGTCTTTTACTTCTTTAGATATCTTTTTAAGCTCTTCGATGATAGCTGCTGATGCTTTATCCATACCGCGTTTTACTTCTATAGGGTTAGCACCTGCTGTGATGTTTCTAAGCCCCTCTTTAAAGATAGAGTGTGCAAGTACAGTGGCCGTTGTTGTACCGTCACCAGCTTCATCAGCAGTGTTACTTGCTACTTCTTTAACAAGTTGTGCACCCATGTTTTCAAGGCTGTCTGAAAGTTCTACTTCTCTTGCTACTGAAACACCGTCTTTGGTGATGTGTGGCGCACCGTAACTTTTTTGTATAAGTACATTACGACCTCTAGGACCCATAGTTACTTTTACTGCATCAGCCAGTTTAGTTACACCTTCAAAAAGACCGCTTCTTGCTTTATCTGAAAAAAATATTTCTTTTGCCATAATATAAATCCTTAAATTATTTGATGAGACCAAGCACTTCTTTGCTTAGTAAAATGAGGTAATCTACACCTTCAATAGTGATTTCCATGCCTGAAAAGTTAGCAAACACTACAGTGTCTCCTACATTAATCCCATCTGCAATTGCATCAGGTCCCACAGCTGTTACTTTGCCTTCAAGTGGTTTTTCCTTAGCTGTATCAGGTATGTATAACCCAGAAGCTGTTTGATTTGACTGCTCTTCACGTAAAACTAAAAGTCTGTCTTTTAATGGTTCAAATGCCATAGTTATTCCTTAATATTTAATCTTTTTTTGTTAGTCGCATTGTAGTGATATTTTTTAAAAATGTCAATAAGTTTCTTTAAATAATTCAACAAATATGAGTCATAAGGACTAAACTATGGTTTCTTTTTTAAATTATGATAATTTTTTAATATTTTTCCCTAATACTATTGACAATAAAGGTATCTTTAGCTAAAATTCCGTCTCTTCATACTAAGTCAAGGTAGCTCAGCTGGTTAGAGCGCTGGTCTCATAAGCCGGAGGTCGAGGGTTCAAGTCCCTCTCTTGACACCACTTTCTGAACATATTAGAACAACAATCACAAAAAATTATACATAACTATTAACTTTTTCTGTAAAATAGCGCTTACTTTTAAATATTTAAGATTAAAAAATATAAAATAATGGTATTCTAAGTGCTAGATGCATTGGATGCATAATTTTAAAACAGGACGAAGGAGTTTAAAATGATCAAGAAAATAGCAATTGTACTTTTATGTACAGTATTAGGTAGTTCACTCTATGCAGCTGAGCAGAATTTTGGTAATAAAGGTTTTATAGGGCTTGAAGTAGGTTATGGAACTGTTGATGGTGATATATTTACTGGTCAAAAGCATGAAGGTGATGCTGTAGAATATGGTCTCCGATTAGGTGCGCAGACTGATGAATGGAGAACAACATTTGCTTTCAACTACTTTGATAGTAGTGATGATGATCAAACTGTTGAAAAAGGCTACTTGATGATTGATTACTTTTTCATGGATAGTGACATCGACACTGTGGTAAGACCATATATAGGTGCAAACCTGGGGTATGCTAACTATGAAAGTACACTTGTAGATGCATCTGGGATGATCTATGGTGGACAGGTAGGTATATCAATGCGTGCAGGTGAGTCAGTAGATATTGATTTAAGTTTTAGATACTCATTAGGTGATGTTGATGAACTCAATAATGTGAGCAGTATTACTTTGGCTGTAAATTATCTGTATTAAGATCTTCTGAAGGAATAACTTATGAAACATAATAAAATTTATAGTTTAATACTTGCTATCTCTGTATTGATATTTTCAGGATGTAATGACACGAAAGAAAATCCGCCTGCACCGACTGGTCCGTATGCTTTCATAAATGCGACGACACCAAAGCAGATAAGTAGATATGCTTCTGAAGGAACAGAGATATCTGTCACATTGGTAAAATATGGTTTGGCAGAAGCTGGACAGACTTTGCAAATGCTACCTTTTGATAGCAAGTATGGTGAAATCGTAAATTTGACAGTTGATACTGATGAAAATGGTAAAGCTATATGGGTGTTTAAAGCACCAGAGGGAAGTGATTTTACTGAACTAAAGGGGCAGGATATTACTATAACAGCTATCTTTGAAGAACCTTTAGAAGATGCTGATCCAAATGTCGTTGTGGATCCCAACGCAGCACCTGTTATTCTTTTGCGTCAAGATTTTCTTTTACAATTTCGTTAATGTATACATAAAAGTATAGGATTGTACAGATCTCGTTCTGTGCAATTCAACTTACACACTTAAACTTTCCACTATAATCTCATATATATTACATATTTAGGTAATTTACATGATAGACTTAAAATATCTTCAAAACAATTTTGATGAAGCATCTGCTAAATTGCAGAAAAAAGGTGTTGATGCTGCTACACTTGAAAACCTCCAAACACTTTTTAAAACACTAAAAGAGAGCAATGCCAAACTTGAAGCGATGAAAGCTGAGCAGAATAGTATGTCTAAGCTTTTTGGACAATACATGAAAGAGGGTAAAGATATCTCTGAGCTTAAAGCAAAGGTGGATGCCAATAAAGAAGCTATGGTACCATTTCAAGAAAAAGCCAGAGAGGCAGAATCGGCACTTTATGCTGTTGCACTAGCTATGCCTAACTTTCCGGATGATTCAGTACCCGAAGGTGAAGATGAAGAGGACAATGTTGAACTTCGTAAGGTGTTAGAGCCTAGATCTTTTGATTTTAAGCCCAAAGAACATTGGGAACTCTCAGAGATCAATGGTTGGATAGACTTTGAGCGTGGAGTAAAACTTGCAAAGTCCCGTTTTGCTGTACTTCGTGGAGAGGCTTCTAGACTTGAACGGGCACTTATCAATTTTTTCCTTGATATGAATGCTCAAAAAGGCTTTACAGAATATTCCGTCCCATTTATAAATAATTCTACAATGTTACAGGGTACAGGGCAGTTACCAAAATTTGAAGATGATCTTTTTAAGATAGATGATGAAGATCTTTATCTCATCCCTACAGCAGAAGTACCACTTACAAATATGTATAACGATGAAATACTGACTGAGAAAGAACTTCCTTTGCTTATGACAGGATATACCCCTTGTTTTAGAAAAGAAGCAGGGTCTGCAGGACGTGATACAAGAGGTATCATCAGACAACATCAGTTTAATAAAGTGGAGATGGTTGCCATTGCACATCCGGATAAGTCAGAAGATGTATTTAACATGATGGTAGAAAATGCTTCTGAAATGCTTACTGTATTAGGTTTACCACATAGAGTTGTAGAGCTTTGTCATGGAGACCTCGGTTTTTCAGCTGCTACTACCATAGATTTGGAAGTTTGGCTTCCGGGACAAAACCAATACCGTGAAATCTCATCTATCTCAAATACAAGAGATTTCCAGGCAAGACGTGCAAAGATCCGTTTTAAAGATGGAAAGAAAAATAGATTTGTACATACTTTAAATGGTTCTTCACTTGCAGTAGGTCGTACAATTGTTGCGATTATGGAGAATTATCAGAATGAAGATGGTACGATTGAGATTCCTCAAGCATTAAAAAAATATATGTAAATTAAGGTGGTTTAAAATGTTGTTTAAAAATGCGTTTATTCTTGCAGCTGTATCTGTTGGCCTTTGTGCTAATCCATTAAAACTAGAATATTCATATGGAGTACATGACTTTGTAGTTGATAATGAATACCATACTGTTGGAATAAATGCAGGTATCTATATGACACAAACAACTCAGAGTGGTATGGATCAGTCTGGATACTTTGAAGCATTTGTGGATTATGATAAAGAAGAATTGGACCCTGATCATATACCTGTATGGTTTAGAGCTAATTATAGACTTGATAAAGTGTTCTATCAACCAAATGATAATTTTGATATTAAAGGTGTGTTTGATTTTGACTGGAAGATGAATACTGTTAGTTCAGTAGAACAATATTTAAAGTCAGGTGTAGGTCTGGGATTTAACTATCAGGCATCACCTCTATCATTTGGTTTAAAAGTATTGGGAGGTACCTATTATTTGGAGTTAGATGATGATGTACCTGAAGAGAATGGATATGATCGAAGTGAGTTAGGTGGAGACTTCAAAGGAGCCTTTGCTTATGTCGCAACAATAGGTACACAATTTTCAGAAGATACTTTTGCTCAACTATCGTATAGTGAGTGGTATGATAGTGATGAATGGTTAGAAAAGTTTTTAGCATTTAAAATTAAACATGATACTTCACTTTGGAATCAAGATGTAAATATTCAGTTTTCTATAGAGAGTACAAGATATAATTTATCGAGTTATGAAAAAGATGATGTACCCATCCTTCCATGGGATGATGATATGTTAGTGAAACTTTCGGTACATGTGCCATTTTAGGAATTTAGAAGTTCTCTAATCTTCCTAAAATATAAGTTAGATAGTATTATTGCTATCACTATAACGTGATTTCAACTTTCCTTCCATACTTAAATAACTATTTAGTGCACCGATATAAGCTCTTGCACTAGCCAACATCGTGTCTATATTCAATCCGTGGCCTATGATGGCAGGCTCCCCATTAAAGGATACTTTAACAGTAACATTTGCCAAAGCATCTTTCCCTTCAGAGACTGACTTTACTTTGTAGTCATCCAATCGGCCATCATAACCTGAAATCCTATCTATGGTTTTAAAGACTGCATCGATAGTACCTTCACCTATACCTGCCTCTATGATCTCATTGTTGTCTTTACGTATCTTGACTGCGGCAGATGGTACACCATCTGAACAGTCCATTAACTGTAAAGAGACTAACTCATAAATCTGTGTGGCTTTGGTCATTTCATTGGTGACCAATGCTCTTAAGTCATCATCATAGATCTCTTTTTTTCTATCAGCCAAGATCTTGAAACGATCAAATGAAGCATTTAAATCATGATCATCCAAGGTAAACCCTAATTTACTCAATTTGTCTTTAAATGCAGCACGTCCAGAGTGTTTACCTAAGACCAAAGTATCGTCCATATCTAAACCAATATCTTCTGGCCTGATGATTTCATAAGTCTCTTTGTTTTTCAACATACCATCCTGATGTATACCTGATTCATGGGCAAAGGCATTTTTCCCTACGATGGCTTTATTTGGTTGTGGCTCAATACCTGTAATGTTTGCTATCAAACGACTTGAAGGGTAGATCTCTTTTGTGTTGATATTTGTCTCATAGTTAGCAAAAACATCTGATCGTGTTTTTAAGGCCATCACTATCTCTTCCAATGCAGCATTACCAGCACGTTCCCCTAAACCGTTGAT
>CBFHPE010000025.1:0-16200 GCA_965657515.1 Sulfurovum sp. | reverse complement strand
CTATCTGTCTAGCACCGTTAATAACAGACTCTAAAGAGTTTGCTACACCTAACCCTAGGTCATTATGGTTATGTACGGAAATGATGGCTCTGTCTTTAGTATATTCACTCATCTCTTTTACCATGGCACCTATCTCAAAAGGAAGTCTAAATCCAACAGTATCAGGTAAGTTAATCGTACTTGCCCCAGCTTCTATGACGGCATCAGAGATCTCTTTCATAAAGCCTATATCAGAACGTCCTGCATCTTCACAGGAAAACTCTACATCAACTACAAAAGTACGCGCATATTCTACTGCACGTACAGCTCTTTTGATGACTTCATCGGGTGACATTTTTAACTTGTGTTCCATATGTATCTTGGAAGTAGCAATGAAAGTATGGATACGTTTCATGTTCGCTTTAGAAATGGCTTCACCTGCTGCTTTAACATCTGAGTCAATGGCTCTTGCCAAAGAACAGACAGTTGAGTTTGTAACTCTTTGGGCTATTTTGTCAATAGCATCAAAGTCCCCAGGACTTGCTGCTGCAAATCCTGCCTCGATGATATCTACGCCTAAACGTTCCAATTGCGCTGCGATCTGTATCTTCTCTTCGGTGTTCATAGATGCCCCTGGGCTCTGCTCACCGTCTCTTAATGTTGTGTCAAATATTTTAATGATATCTTTGCTCATTTTATTACCTTAAATGTGTAAAAAGCGATAATCGCTTAAAATTGTCTAATTTTACCTAAATAGTGGTTATTAGAAAGAATGTGTGTATGTAATATATAGTTGGATAGTTAGACTATTAGAGGTTGAGCAGCAGCAGGAGAGTACTATCTTTAGTGAAAATAGTGTTTGTATGAATAATTTTTTTCATTGTTTTCTCCTGTTAATTTTTAAAAGTATAGCAAAAAGAGACAATAAAGGCAAATTTATGCCTCTTCATCCTCTTCTTTTGCTTTTGCAGCTTCTGCTTTTGCTATTTTGTCACCGTGAGCTAAGCGACTTTCCATGTTATTTTCTTTTTCATACTCTTCAATGATAGAACGTACTTTTTTCCCTTCGATCACTTCAACATCTAAAAGAACAGCGGTCATATTTTCGATAGCCTGATGATATTCATTCAGTGTTTTCTTCACATAATCATAGCGTTCACTGAGTGTTCTTTTGATATGTGTATCGATATCTTCAGACATTTTTTCACTGTAGTCTGTTGAGGCCATACCTCCACCAAGGAAACTGTTTTCAGATCGTTTAAGTACCATAAGACCTGCAACATCAGACATACCATAAACAGATATCATATCTTTTAAGATAGCAGTCGCACGGTCAAGGTCATTTCCTGCACCTGTACTGATCTCACCTATAAATACTTCTTCAGCTGCACGTCCACCAAGGAGAACATCTATTTCTGCCATTAATTCATGTTTTTGTTTTAAGAAACGCTCTTCATCTTCAGGGAGGTGAAGTGTATATCCAAGTGCTCCCAATCCTCTAGGGATGATCGATACTTTAGTAACACGTGTTGCGCCTTTAGTGAGTTCTGCCATTAATGCATGGCCACTTTCATGGTAAGCAACAATACGTTTTTCTACTTCAGAGATCTTACGGTTCTTCTTTTCAAGACCTACAAATGAACGTTCAATTGATTCAAGAAGATCTGCTTGTTCGATCTCTCTCTTGTTAAAACGTCCAGCAAGAAGAGCAGCTTCGTTGATGATGTTTGCTAAATCCGCACCTGCAAGTCCAGCTGTCTGTTTTGCAACGATCTTCAAGTCTACATTTCTGGCAAGTTTAACACCTTTTGAATGTACTTTTAAAATCGCTAAACGTCCGTCATAATCTGGTTTGTCAACCAATACCTGTCTATCAAAACGTCCTGCACGAAGGAGGGCAGCATCCAGTGTTTCTGGTCTGTTGGTAGCAGCAAGTACAATAACAGGTGTATTGGTACCAAACCCATCCATCTCTGCTAGGAGCTGGTTGAGTGTTTGTTCTCTTTCGTCATTTCCACCCATCTGTCCCCCAGAAGCACGGCTTTTACCAATGGCATCTATCTCATCGATAAAGATGATAGAAGGTGCTTCTTTTTTAGCTTGCGCAAAAAGGTCACGTACACGAGATGCACCCACACCCACAAACATTTCAATGAAGCTTGATCCAGACACAGAGAAGAATGGTACAGAAGCTTCACCTGCAACAGCTTTGGCTAAAAGTGTTTTACCTGTACCTGGAGGTCCTACTAAGAGTAAACCTTTTGGGATCTTCGCACCAAGCTCAATGTAACGTTCCGGGAATTTGAGAAAATCAACGATCTCTTTCACTTCATCTTTTGCCTCTTCAACACCTTGTACATCTTTAAACTTTGTTTCAGGTTTTTCAGAGTTAATGAGTTTGTCGGCTTTACCGGCGCCAAGGATGCCACCACCCATACCTTTAGACATTTTTTTAGCCAAGAAGATCCAGATACCAAAGAAAATGAGTATCGGAAGTAGGGAACCAAGCAGTTCTGACATGAACCCTCCACCCATGATACCTTCATAAGTAATGTTCTTCTCTTCTAAAAGTGGTATCAGTTGTGAATCCTGTCTTGGGATACTTTGGGCAATATAACGCGTTCTACGTCCATTCTCATCAGATACAGCTTCAATGGTCGTAGGGGTAAGTTTTACAGTAGTAATACTTCCCTCTTTGATCTTTTCTTTTAGTTCAGAGTATTTGACAGTTTTTGTTTGGCTCACTTTACCACTATTGCTATCAAGCATATTACCTAAACCGTCACCTTCACCGACAAATGCTTTAAAGATCATTATGATGATAATAGAGAATAGGGCAAATGCCAATAGTGGGTTGTTATTAAAAAAATTATTATTGTTGTTGTCTTGATTGTTGTTATTTTGGTTAGCCATTAATTAACTTCCTTTGTATAAACAAGTGTTACCCACTCGTCTTTTAATATTCTTTTTTTCAGTGTGAGGTCTGAAAATGCCTCTTTCACAAGTGACTCTTTTTTGTCCAAGATACCTGAGAGTATCAAAAGACCATCTTCTTTACAAGCAGATTCAAGATCTTTTGCTATAAATCTGAGTACGTCAGCAATGATATTTGCAATAACAATATCGTAAGTACCTTTAGCTTTGTTTATGGAGCCTTCCCAGAGTTTTTCATAAGTCTCTTCATTGAGTGTAAAGTTCTCTTTACAACTTTCTACAGAGAGTGGGTCTGTGTCACAAAGTTCTACAGAGCTGCCTAGTTTTTTACAGGCAAGTCCCAAGATACCAGATCCGCATCCTACATCAATGACCGATTTGTCAGAATCAACATATTCTGAGATAGCTTCCAAACACGAAAATGTTGTCGCATGATGTCCTGATCCAAATGCAAGGGCCGGGTCTATCTTGATGTTGACAAGATCATCTTTGGGTTCATACCAAGAGGGAAAGATATAAAACTTTCCTGCTTCTATGGGTTGAACGGAATCCTGATAAGACTTTATCCAGTCCTTGTTCTCTTTTTCTTCAAGTTTATAGTGTATTTCAATGGAATCATGCATGCCATCCACTAAGGATACAAGGGCATCTTTAACGAAAGTTAAATCAGATTCACTTCGCACAATGATCTGACCCTTACCCAACTCGATGCCGTCATCTGTTACAGAGGCAATAAAATCAGCAATGAACTCTACAAAGTTATTATCAAGCGTAACAGTGAGTTCGTGATAGACTTTATCCATTCGCAGCCTTAAATGCTTCTTCAAGGTCAAGTGTACCTTCATAAAATGCTTTACCAACAATAGTACCATCGATATTATTTTCTATGAGTGCATTGATATCTGTCATGTCTTTGAGACCACCGGAGGCGATCGTTTCAAGACCTGAAGCTTCCTGTATTGCTTTAGTGAACTCTATATTTACACCCGTCATCATACCGTCACGTCCTACATCAGTACATATAATAGCTTCTACACCGCAGGCTGCAAATTCACGTGCAAGGTCAGTAGCTTTCATATCTGAAGTTTCCGCCCAACCTTCAACTGCTACCATACCGTCTATGGCATCGATCCCTACAACGATAGGATATTTTGCAGCCATATCTTTAACGAATTTTGCATCTTTTACAGCAATAGAACCTAAAATGAGTCTGTCAATTCCAAGTTCAAGGTACATTTTGATGGTCTCTTCATCTCTTATACCTCCACCAAGTTCAAGTTTGAGGTTACAGTTCTCACGGATCTTTCTTATCTGGTCTAAATTTTCAGGTTTTCCTGCAAATGCGCCGTTAAGGTCAACAAGGTGTACCCACTCACTTCCTAATTCTTCAAATCGTTTAGCTACTTGCCAAGGCTCGTCAGAATATATCTTTGCTGAGTCCATAAGCCCTTTACTGAGTCTAACTGCTTTTCCATCTTTGAGGTCTATTGCCGGTAGTATTGTCATATTGTTGTTATTCCTATAATTTTGCGAAGTTTTCTATGATTTTCAGTCCATTTTCATGGCTTTTTTCAGGGTGAGGTTGTATGCCGTAAATGTTGTCATTTTGTACAGCAGATACGAATTCATACCCATAGTGCGTTTTACCTATAGCATATGTGTCATCACATTGTGCATGGAAAGAGTGGACAAAGTAGAGATAAAAGTCTTTTTTAAGTCCAGTGAACAATGCAGTGTCATTTTGTCCAAAAAGTTCGTTCCATCCCATGTGTGGTACTTTTTGAGGATGGTCAAACTTGGCTTCATCAAAGGCCACTACTTTACCCGGTATGAGTCCAAGACCTTGGGTAGAACCAAACTCTTCAGAGCTGTCAAAGAGAAGTTGCATACCAAGACAGATACCAAGCAAAGGTTTACCGGACTTGGCATAGGCTTTAACTGCCACATCCATGCCATTACTCTGTAGATGCTCCATGGCATCACCAAAGGCACCAACACCTGGTAAAATGAGTTTGTCATATTGGTCAAGCTTGGAAGGGTCACTCTCAAGTGTAGCATCTGCACCTACTTTTGCAAAAGCATTGATAACAGAAGCGAGATTTCCCATATTGTAATCGACGATTCCAATCACTGTGATGTTCCTTATAAGGGGTTATTATTATCGTGATTATAGCAAATTAAATTGAAAGCAGGTCTTTGACACTTTAGCCTTTAGGCAATTTTGGTAGAATATGTATTGTTATAATCCAAATCAGGTGGAAAAAATGGGCAGGGTATTGATACTCAGTGATGATCGTATGGGACATCTCAATCAGTCATTAGCATTTGTTAAGTATACGGGTATGCCTTTTGATGTTGTATCTGTGAAATTTAAAGCCAGATGGTGCAAACTATTGAGCTATATATTTGACAATTTGGGAATCTATACGGAAAGTTTATTTGATATAGATATAGATCAAACAAATGAATATGATATCGTTGTCGGTGCGGGTTCCAGTACAGCTTATTTGACCAAGGTTTTAGCTAAAAAAATGAATGCAAGATCTGTAGCTATGATGTTGCCTCGCGGATTTCGTTATGATTTTGATGTTATCTTTGCACAAAGTCATGACAATCCACCTAAGCAACAGAACATTATTGAGATACCTGCAAACTTCTCTTATGTAGAATCTCAGGGTATATATAAGGCAGGAAAGAAATCTATAGGTATTGTTATTGGTGGAAACAATAAACTTTGCACTATGAAGAAAGAGAAACTTCAAGAACAACTAGATGCCATAGTAAAGTTGTATGAGGGGTATGAAGTCGCGATCACCACTTCTCCTAGAACAAGTGAAGAGATCGAAAGTTTAGTTTCCTCCTATGGATTTGATTATGAAGTCATCTATTCCAAAAATGAGATAAACCCTATATCTGATTTTCTTGAACAGTGTGAGACTGTCTTTCTTACAGGTGATAGTACATCAATGATATCAGAAACAGTTTCATATGGTAGGTCCAATATTATTATCTTACCTTTAGCGTGTAAGGAAAAAAAGAAAAATAAATTTACCAAATTTATAAATACCTTAGAACAGAAGGGGTATATACATGTATTTGATGGTTCTATAAAAAAGAAAAATAAGAAATTAGACTTTAGATCACATCTTGAACAAGTGAATATATGATCATAGTGCAGCTGTTGCCTGAACTAAATGAGGGTGGTGTAGAGCGTGGTACGGTAGAACTTAGTCGTGAATTGGTTAAACGGGGACATAAGAGTATCGTTATAAGTGCAGGCGGAAAACTTCAAGAGCAAATAGACAAAGATGGTGGAAGTCATATAACTATGGATGTCTGTTCTAAAAATCCTTTGAACGCATTTTGGCGTATGCTCAAACTGAGAAAACTACTCAGCAAATTAAACCCGGATATTTTACACGCACGAAGTAGGGTACCTGCATGGTTAACGTATTTTGCAAATAAAAAACTACATATTCCTTTTGTTACAACGGTGCATGGTTTTAACTCTGTGAGTGCTTACAGTGCTGTTATGACAAAAGGTGACAGTGTGATATGTGTCAGTGAATCTATCAAGACCTATATAAAAAAGTATTATCATACAGAAGATAAAAAGATCACAGTTATTCCAAGAGGTGTTGACTTGGACAAATTCCACCCAGAGAAGAGTGATATAAACTTTATAGAGAGTTTTAAAAAAAAACATGGTTTGGATGGTAAGTATATTATTACATCTGTTGGAAGGGTTACACAGTTAAAAGATCTCGAAACATTTATCTCTGCTGTTTCACTATTAAGTAAAAATCATGAGAATATTGTTGGATTGATCGTGGGTGGTGTACGAGAAGATAAACAAGAGTATTTTAATTCATTGAAAGCATTGGTCCAAAAGTTAGATCTGGAAGATAAGATCATATTTACTGGTTCTCAAAGCAAAGTAGCTGAGATCTATACTTTGAGTGATGTGGTAGTCAGCAGTTCTAAAAAACCGGAAAGTTTTGGTAGATCAGTTGCTGAAGCACTGGCTATGAATACGCCGGTAGTAGCGACGAATCATGGTGGTGTGCTTGATATCATTGTTGAAAGTGAAAATGGTTTTTTCTATCCTGTAGGAAAGAGTGAAATATTGGCTGAATATATCGAAAAGTGTCGAGATATGGAATTTGATGGATATCAATATGTTTCGGAAAAGTTTTCCCTTGAACAGATGGTAGATAAAACACTTCAAGTATATAAAAAGGCAGTGTAAATGTCTGCTATTTTGGCACTTGGTGATTGTAATACTTTAGGTGTAAAGGATTTAAAAGGAAATGCATATCCAGAGAAGTTTGCTTCAGCACTTGGAAAAACGGTTAATAACTGTGGTTTTACTATGTCTACAACCCATGAAATGTTACATTTTTTTGAAGAATTTGGAGTAGAGGATAAGGAAATTATTTTGATCCAATATGGTTTGGTTGATTCATGGAAAACATTTAAATATGCTCCTTATGTACTGTATTATCCAGACAATACAATACGAAAACTTTTTCGAAAAATAGTGAAAAAATATAAAAAAATTGCAAAAAAAATAGGCTTAAATAAACTTTTGGGTGCTTCAAATGTTGTTGCTTTAGATACCTATGAAAATAATATAAAAGCTGTGCTTGAAAAAACACGAAACAGTACAGTTTTTCTTATCGATACTATACCAAATCAGGAGATATCCAGAAACAGTGAAATAGTAAGATACAATCAGGTATTATCACGATTATCAAAACAATATAAACATGTTCATTATGTTGAGGTTTATGATGACTTTCTTGATAAACCGGAATATTATTTAGATAATACACATATGAATGAAAAAGGTTATGAATGCATAACGCAAAATATCTTATCTGTTTATTCCAAAAGTAGAGAGACTTGATGAAAGTGTTGCAGTTTATAGCTTCAAAAGGATGGGGAGGGGCAGAAAAAAGTTTTGTAGAGCTCTGTAATGAATTGTCAAAGAGTATGCAAATTGAAGTGCTTCTTTTTAAAGAAAATCAAGTTGAAGATAGATTAGATCCAACTATTAAAATACATAAACTTTCCTCTTCTTCAGGTAGGCATAATCCCTTCTTGTATTTGGAACTTAGAAAACTTATTAAAAAGATAAACCCGGATATTATCCATACACACTCAGCAAAAGCAAGTGAAATTATTTATAATCTGGGTAAATTTACTTCTTTGCAACAGGTGGCCACAAAAAGAAATCCGAGAAAAGGAAAGATCTTTAATAAAATTGAACATGTGACAGCGATCTCAGAGGATGTAGCAAATTCAATTTTTAAAGATGATGTAGAGGTTATTTATAATGGACTTGTTAGGGAAAATATCATAGCAGAAAAAAATGTCAATCCAGTTTTTACGCTTTTAGCTGTTGGAAGATTAGATAAAATTAAAGGATTTGATCTTTTGATCAAAGAGGTGGCAGCACTGGATTTCCCTTTTTCTCTTCAGGTCGCTGGTGAAGGCAGTGAAAGGGAACATCTTGAAAATTTGATCAAGGAGTATGGATTATCAGAAAAGGTTATTTTGTTGGGACATAGGGAAGATATTTCTGCGCTTATTGCTGCATCAGACCTTGTTGTTATCAGTTCACACTCTGAAGGTTTTGGGAGAGTGCTGGTTGAAACACTCTTTTACGGAAAACTGATTATCTCTACCAAAGTTGGATTGTCTATAGAAATTCTCCCAGATGATCTTATGATTGATAACTTTGAAATTTCAAAAAAAATTCTTCAAATATATCATAATAAAGAACATTATTATAAACTTTTTTTAGAGTTAAAGAATGAGCATACGAAAACGTTTTTATTAGAAAATGTGATGAGTGGATATGTTGAGTATTATCACCGAATACTAAATGAAGAAGAAAGTGCAGAAGGACAAAAATGAAAAAAAATATTAAAGTGAAACTATTACATCGTAGTAGTAAGGCTGATGAAGAGTCACTTTATAAAATACAAACACCGGGCAATAAATCTAAATGGGGATCATGTTCATTCACCTTTAACCCTTTAGAAAAGAACTATGACTGGCTTGTGATCATAGATGATATTTCCAGGATCATCCCAAATGGAGTTGAACAACTTTCATGTCCTAAAGAAAATACGATCTTAGTAACTACTGAACCGATATCTATTACACGATATGGTCAAGCTTTTGCGAAACAGTTCCATTATTTGATAACTAATCAAGATGAAAATGTTTTGCCACATCCCAATGCCATACGTTCTCAAACAGGCAATGTTTGGTTCTATGGAAAAGATTATGATGAGATAGTAAGTGTCACCCATCCAATAAAAACAAAAAAGATATCAACCGTTTGTTCAAATAAACAACAAGGTCATACGTTGCATAAATTAAGGTATGAATTTACAAAAATTATGGAAGAGAGAATTCCTGAACTGGAAAGGTTTGGCAGAGGATTTAGATGGATTGAAACTAAAGCAGATGCCTTAGATGATTATGAGTTTCATGTAGCCATTGAAAATCATTATGCACCACATGTGTGGACTGAAAAACTGGCAGATGCTTTTTTAGGTTATACAGTTCCTATATATCACGGTTGTCCAAATGTCTATGATTATTTTCCTAAAGAGAGTGTCATCCAAATAGATATACATGATGTAGAAGGATCTATATCTAAAATAAAAGAGATCATTGCAAGAGAAGGTGAGTATGAGAAAAGATTGAGCGCTGTGAAAGAAGCTAGAAGAAGAGTGATAGAAGAGTATAATTTATTGGCAATGATCAATAAGATCGTTGAATCGTCAAATGAACAAAAGTCAGAGGTATCTGATCATAAGATATATAATAGAAAAATTATGAGAATAAAGCATCTTCCTGATCTTATACGGTTTCTTTCTTGGAAAGTCAAAAATATGATAAAAGAGTAGAAAATGTATTATCGTAATTTAGAGTATTGTGGTAAAATTATAAAAATATATTTAATGAAGGGGAGTTGATGAAGATAGCTATAGTTAAACTCTCCGCAATGGGTGATATTATCCATGCTATGGTGGCATTACAGTATATGAAACAGGCAGACCCATCATTGCAAATTGATTGGATTGTAGAGAAGGTATTTGTTCCAGTATTGGACGGGAATCCTCATATAGACAACATACTTCCTGTAAATTTAAAAGCGATCAAAAAAGATAAAAAAGCATTTTTCCCACAGTTGAAACTTGTACAAGAGTATGCAAAAAATAATTATGACCTCGTCATAGATGCACAAGGACTTATAAAATCTGCAGTTACAGCAAAGTTTTTAGCTAAAAATAGAGCAGGGTTCTCTAAAAACTCTATACGAGAGGGTATTGCTTCTTATTTGTATACACAGAAAGTAGATATTGCATATGATGCAAATACAATAGATAGAAATGTCAAAGTAATGGCTCAGCCTTTAGGTTTAGAGATCACGAACGAAATGATCCAAAATAAAGAGCCTTTTTTATTTTATGATGAAGATAAAGAGATTGAAGCCTATTTGAGTGAAGAGAAAAAAAATATCATTTTTGTGATAGGTTCAACTTGGGAGAGTCGTAATTATCCTAAGGAGAAGTTTGTTGAAATCGCTGATGCTTTACAACAAAATGTTCTTGTGGCATGGGGTAATGATGAAGAGAGATCCCGGGCAGAGTGGATCGCTGAAAACTCAAGTTATGCTACAGCATTGCCTAAGATAGATCTTAATGCACTAAAAGCAGTCATAGGAAAGTCAGATCTGCTTATTGGAAATGATACTGGCCCTACCCATATGGCATGGGGGCTTAATATACCATCTATCACCCTTTTTGGGCCTACACCTGTCAACAGAGTGTATGAGACAAAGATAAATAAAGTATTGGCTTCTTCTTCAGAGGTAAACCATTTTAAATTAGATAAAACTGACTTTTCCATTAAAGAGATAAAAGTTACAGATATCGTAGATATGGCCAAAGGGCTTTTGGGTGCTTGATTATATTTATTTGGGGCTATATAAATTTTTTGGACTTTTGTTTAAAATAATCCCTGATTTTGCGATAAGAAAAATGATGTATGGATTGGCATGGTTGGTTTATACTTTAAATGCAAAACATAGAAATAGAATAAAAAATAATTTAGATCTAGTATGTACCTCTTCACTTGATGAGAAAGAACGAAAAAGAATTGGTATCCATGCTTTTATGAATTTATTGGATACCGTATTTGGTATTGTAAGACGTGATGGTATGTCTAAAGACAAAGTACTTCAGAATATTACATTTGAAGGCTCTGAGATCATAGAGAAGTATCAAAAAGAAGATAAGAATTTCATACTCATTACCGGGCATTACGGCAACTGGGAACTACTCTCGCAATCGATCGCTATTAAATTTGACCTGAGACTCGTTGGTGTAGGACGAAAAATTGACAGTGATGTGATGGATAAGATACTCAAGAACAATAGAGAGCAGTTTAATGTTGAGATGATATATAAAAAAGGGGCAATGAAGGATAGTATAAAAGCGATCCATCAAGGGAAGACCATTGGTATATTGACAGATCAGGCCATAGGGAAAAGCCACTCTATAGATGTGGACTTTTTTGACATACATACAACACATACACCTCTTGCATCTATCCTTTCAAGAAAATTTGATCTAGATCTTATCCCTGCATTTATAAGTACAGAAGACTATATAAATTATAAAGTAAAAATATATGATCCAATTAAGAGTTTAAAAACAGATGATCAAGAACAAGACCTAACAACTCTTACACAATTACAAGCTAGTATTATGGAACAGGTTATCAAAGAAAATCCAAAACAATGGTTTTGGATGCATAGACGATGGAAGGGAAGTAAAACATAGTGTTGGTATCTTCGAAACATCGAGATCATATAGTACTGTTTGCTTTTAGAAAAAGCCATAGGGTCTTTTTTGAAAAAATAATAGCAAGTTGTGAAAATCAAAACATTAAAATAGTATCAACAAAAAGCAGTTGGTCTCTCTCATTACAAGCGTTTAGTCAATTTAAACTTATCCATACGGATAGTGCATGTGCTTTTGCCATAGATGAATTTTATGCTAAAACAAACCTAAAGATTCCCAAAGTTTTATTAAAAATATATTTCAAGACTTTTGCATATATTAATTTTTTGAGATATTATGCTGCATTGGATGGACAGTGTAAAAAAATGCTAATCTGGAATGGAGGAAAGTTCCGCCAACGGATAGCACTTGAAGTAGCAAAACTAAAAGAGATCAAAGTGTTTTATTTTGAAAATGGTCTATTACCAAATACGATTGTTTTTGATGATAAAGGGATCAACTACGAAAACAGTGTACCAAGAGAATCAAGTTTTTATAAAACATACTCTTCAAATGTTGATCTACCTAAAGAGTTAGTGCCAAGAATTGGTAAAGGGAGTCAAAAATTTGTAGGTGATAAAGAGGGTTTGCCTGAAAGATATATATTTGTACCATTTCAAGTTGATTATGATACACAAGTGATATCTCATTCACATTGGATCAAAAACATGAGAATGCTTTTTGAGGTAATTGAACAGGCGGCTCAAAACAGTGAATATGAATTTGTACTCAAAGAACACCCATCAAGCGGTGTAGAGTACCCTGACCTCTATACACGTGCAGATAAACTTTTAAATGTCAGTTTTAAAAATACCTACAGTACGCAAGAACTTATAGAAAACAGTTTAGCTGTGATTACGATCAACTCAACAGTAGGCATAGAATCTCTGTTATTTCATAAGAAAGTGATAGTACTTGGAGATGCCTTTTATAATATAGAGGGTATCACTTATGAAGTGCGTGACCAAAAAACACTGGATGAGAGCATTGATATGCTTAATACATTAAACGTTGACATAGAGTGTATAGATAATTTTTTGAAGTATTTATATAATGATTATTTGATTCCTAAAAATGATAAAATGTATGAGATAATGTGTCAAAAAATGTTAGAAAATAATAGTATAGAGGTCAAATAGTGATTAGCAGTATTCAACAGGTGAAATATAATCAATATATTAATTATTTGATAGTGGTTTATGCATTTACATTGCCACTCTCAAGGGCAGGAGTCGTTTTCTTTTCTGCACTACTCACACTGTTTTGGATCTTAGAAGGTGATTTCAAAAAAAAGTATGCGCTATTGGCTCAAAGTAAAATTGTTAAGGTATTGTTAGCATTTATACTTTTTAACCTTATTGCAGTACTTTGGAGTGACTATATGCTTCAAGCATTGGAATATATTCAAAAGTATTGGTATTTCCTTCCTATATTTGTAATTTTTACATCCCTCAAAAAAGAGTATATCTCTAAAGCTTTATCAGCGTTTATTTTTGGAATGTTTATTAGTGAAGTGATCTCTTATGGTGTCTTTTTTGAATGGTGGCAATATAAGAATGCAGTACCTGAAAATCCTTCTCCTTTTATGCATCATATTGAATACAGTGTATTTCTTGCATTTACGGCACTGGTATTGCTAGGACGTATTTTTAATGAAGACAATATCAAATATACATTTTTATATATTTTCTTTTTTGCTACAGTGAGTGGAAATTTATTTTTAACTGCTGGACGTACTGGACAAATTGCATTTATTTTAGGACTTTTTGTATTGGCAATGTTGAGTTTTAAAAATAAATTAAAAGCTTTTTTTGTTTCGATCATTTTAAGTGCACTGGTATTAGGTATTGCTTTTAATTTAAGTACAACATTTTATGACCGCATTATGACAGGTAAAAACAGTTTGGTCAATGTTGTAGAAAAAGAAGATTATTGTTCTTCGTGGGGTAGTAGAATAGCTGTTTGGGTCGTTGCAGAAGATATCATGATAGAACACCCTGTTTTGGGTGCTGGTATTAGTGATAATATGACAGAATTTCATAAACTTATCACTAACAAATACCCTAAAATGGAATGTATTCAAAATAATCTTATGCATATGCATAATCAATATATACAGATCTTCACCCAACTTGGCTTTATTGGTTTAGTGATATTTTTAAGTATATTCTATATGATCATAAAACTGCCTTTGAAAGAGATTGAATATCGAAATATACAATATGTTTATGTGACAGTGGTATTGTTTGCATTTGTTTCAGAAGTTTTATATCATAGACAATTTTCTATGGCTCTTTTTGCTTTGATCGTTGGGTTATTACTGGCACAAAATAGGGTTGAAAATGAAGTATGAAGTAAGTGATGATCATTATAGTGATCTGATTAAAAATATAAGAGTTTATTTTGCAGAAGCACAAAACAGTATATGGGATAAGAGAAATAAGATTAAGATCATCTCTTATTATAAAGAACAACTTACGATAAAGTCATTTAAAATTCCACATATTTTAAATAAAATAGCATATACATTTTTACGTGACTCCAAGGCTAAAAGATCATATGCTAATAGCATGAAAATATTGGAATTTGTCCCTAAACCTATAGGGTATGTTGAGTATCACAAGTTTGGCTTACTTCATGACAGTTATTTTGTTTGTGAAAAATATGCCTATGATTTTACGATAAGAGAAGTGTTACTTCAAAAGAACTTTAAAGATAGAGACATTATCTTTAGAGAATTTGCAGCATTTACCCATGCCTTACATCGCAAAGGTGTAGTACATTTAGATTATTCTCCAGGCAATATTTTAATTAACAAAATGAGTGATGACACGTATGAATTTAAGATAATAGATGTCAATAGAATGAGTTTCAAAGTCTTGACAGCAGATGAACGATTAGAGAATTTTTCTAAACTCTGGGCAAAAGATGAAGATTTGATAAGTATCATTAGGGCTTACGCTCAGTTTATTGATGTGGATGAAGATCAAGCAATCTCTCGAGCCCTGAATGCTTCTCAAAAACATAAAGATAAAAAGAATTTTAAAAAGAGACTCAAAGGAAAAAAAGTTGTTGATTAAACATATATCTGTTGTAATCATAGCAAAAAATGCCGAGGATTCTATCACTGAGGCATTAGATGCGCTAAATGCTTTTGATGAAGTTTTAATCTATCTTAATAATTCTACAGATGATACTAGGGCAATTGCCCAAAAATATGAGAATGTTCGGATAGTAGAGGGAGCATTTATCGGTTTTGGTAAAACGAAGAATGAAGCGGGAAGACAGAGTAAACATGACTGGATATTATCATTAGACAGTGATGAAATACTAAATGATAAACTGATAGATGAGATCGGTCAATTGGATCTTGAAGATACAAGCAAACTGTATAAATTAAAACGAGATAACTACTTTTTAGGGCACAAAACACAAAGTGCTGACCTTATTGTGAGGATCTATAATAGGAAAAATACTGGATTTAATGATAATGCTGTACATGAGAAGATCATTGTACCAAAGGATAGCCAGGTGCATACATTAAAAAACAGTTTTAAACATCTTAATATTGTAAACATTAACCAGACGCTCACCAAGATCATACATTATACGGACCTTGGTTCAAAAAATAAAAAGACCTGTTTTTTTACAATGGTCATCGCTAAAGCAGTGTTTGCGTTTTTCAAAACGTATATTATTCAAGGCAATATTTTGAGAGGCTGGGTAGGTTTTGCTTTGGCCGTAAATTCTGCAAATAAACGTTATTATAAATATATTAAACAGTTTATCAACTGTCAAGAAGAAAAAAAGTCATTATGAAGATATTGGTTACAGGTACAGCAGGTTTTATTGGTTTTCATTTAGCAAAAGCTTTACTCGAAAGAGGAGATGAAGTTGTAGGGATCGATAATATCAACGACTATTATGATGTAAATCTTAAATATGCAAGATTATCTGAGCTGGGTATAGATACTTCAGATGAAATCAATCAATCATCTATATACAGTAAACATACATTTATTAAAATGGATCTGTCTGACAGAGCATCGATCAACAAACTTTTTGAGACAGAGCAATTTGATGCAGTATGTCATTTAGCTGCTCAGGCAGGGGTAAGATACTCATTAGAAAACCCACATGCCTATATAGAGAGCAATGTTGTAGGTTTCATGAATATACTTGAAGCATGTAGAGTGTATGATGTGAAAAATCTTTCTTATGCTTCTAGCTCTTCGATTTATGGACTCAACAAAGCACAGCCTTTTAAGACTTCAGATCATACAGATCATCCTATCAGTATTTATGCAGCTACAAAAAAATCAAATGAAATGATGGCACATAGCTATGCACATCTCTATGGTATACAAACGACAGGACTTAGGTTCTTTACTGTCTATGGTCCATGGGGACGACCTGATAT
>CBFHPE010000024.1:0-22468 GCA_965657515.1 Sulfurovum sp. | reverse complement strand
TCGTTTTGCTTTGGTCTGCAAAATATTGACCGCCATTTATACCTTTACCTTGTGCCTTCAAAGAGGTATGACAACTCTCACAAGAACGCGACTTTTTACTCACGGTGTGCGGTTGAACAGGAGACATCACAATGGAATTTACTCCTTCTTCTGGAACATCCACTGTACCATTATTCTCCACCCCTTTTAGTTTAAAGATATGGTTTTGTAACAAAGTGTTACCCTCTTTACCGATCACTGTCAATGTCACTTGACATCCTGGTATAGTAGGAGAAACACGCCCTTCTCCATTTTGACTTAGTGCGGGGTCTTCCCATCGTAGATAGGATCTTGTCTCTGTCACTTTTCCGTCAACAAGGAAATCCTTTAAGCTGTCAACCTCTCCCGTTTTACCATTGACATGATGTTTAGAAGCAGCTAAATAATCCGGATTTTGTTTCCCTTCAGAGTAGTCTACTTTCACATGACAGCCATAACATTGCGGTGCCCAGGTTGCATGACAAGTGTAACACTCCAGTTTGTCTGTATGGGCTTGTATCTGGTCCATCGCGACAAGCCCCTCTTTGGATATCTTCTCTTCTTTTTTAAGTAATTTAAGCGGCTTGAGCTCGATATCTTTACCTGAAGAGAGATGCATCATGACCTTATCACCTTTACGCACAGCTTTGGTCATAGGATTACCTCTTGCAGAGAGTAAGAATCCATCTCCTTTATCTGCAGGTATGGCACCTTGTTCCAGATAGGCTGCAAGTGTTTTAGTTGTACCTCTTGCTTCTCCTTTTTTAGGTTTGGTTGCGAACTCATCAGAGTAACCTAAAGGAAGCTCCCATGGGTATTTCTGTGTTGTACCATGACAATCTTGACATTCTATCTCCACTGCTCCTAGGTTTGCGCCTCTAAAGAAACCGTCTCCATGCATATCATTGGAAGTATGACAATCTTGACAGAGCATACCTTTGGAATAGTGTATGTCTTCAGTCAAATGAAGGTAACGTTTTGTATGCAGTTTAGGTTGTCCATTCCCCTCTTTGTCAAAGGTCGCCTGATACTCAGTCTCCATCAACCCCTGATAAGAGACCCCTATACGTTTTCCTCTGTTATGACAGGTTGTACAGGTCTCCACAGGAATACCCGAATAGTTGACATCATGCACAGAGACCTTTACATCTCTTGAAGACTGAATGGCATGTACGAGCATATGGCCATTCTCTTTTTTTGAGATACTTTTATCTTTTCCTTCATAAAGTCCTTCGTTGGAGTATGGAATGTGACAAGAGGCACAGCCTATCCCTCTGTAATCTCCTCTTCTCTCTCGCCCTTTTCCTCCAGTATGACATCGCAGACACTCTTGTCTAAGGTAGGTATAGACCGAAAGTGTAGGATCTTTTTCTATCTCTTCTGCCGTAGGTGCCGCAGGGAGTTCTTTGGTCTCGGAAAGAAAGCCCTGTGGTTCAAGTTTGGCTAGTGCATCCATGTACTTTTGATAACTTTTTGTTCCCAAACGTTTATGCGGGTCCGGTGATTTTCCGCCAAAGTTCGTATAGGTATGTTTGTACCCCTCTTTGGCTCCAAATCCCCATAGAGCACCGTGTATCTTTCCCTGCTCTGTTGCCATGAGATTGTTCTCTTGTGCTGCTACCTGATTGGGGTGACACATACCACAGGTATTTTCATTTATCCAGGGACTGGCAGGATAAGGATAAAATGCTTTAGGCCCTTGATGCTCAGTAAAATACGCTAACGTACCCTTATGTGCCTCTTCTTTTTTTGTAGCAGAAGGGTTCCCGCCATGACAGACCACACAATCGTTTCCCTTCACTCCCGCTTCATCTGCTTTTTGCAAAATAGCCTGCATCATTCCGGAGTTTTGATCACGAATATCTTTAATACCCTCATGACAAACGATACATTCATTTTTGGGCTCCAAAGCCTGCACCACAGAAAGTGTCAAAAACAGTATAAATAATCCTAATTTTTCCAGCATCATTCCCTCATCTCTTTCATCTAAGCCATTATAGCCTATAAATAAGATAATTCAACAGATTATGTTATAATCTCCAAACTAATACAAAATCGGATATTACATATGAAAAAACTTGTTTTACTTGGTCTACTGACGCTCTTAACATTTTCACAAGCCAAAATGATCGATGCTATCGCAGTCATCGTTGAGGGAGAACCTGTAACCACTGCAGAGATCTCTGCAGTGCAACAGCAAATGAATATTACAAAAAAAGAGGCGACTGACCTGCTTATCAAGGACAGACTGCAAAAATCAGCGATGAACAACATAGAGATCGCTGAAGATTCGATCGATTCAAAGATCGAAGCCATTGCCGCGCAGAACAACCTGACTATCCCAAAAATGCAAGAGGTTTTGAAAGAACAGGGAACAAGTTGGAGTAAGTACCGTGCAAGTGTTAAAGAAGCCATGAAAAAAGAGAAGTTCTTTCAAGAAAAAGTGGTTAACACCATTCCTCCACCAACCGAAGACCAACTCAAACTTTTTTACACAAACAATCAAGAAGCATTTACCATCCCTGCTTCTATCAACATGATCGAGTATTCGGCATCTACAGAAAGTCAAATGAAAAAATTTCTTCAGACAAAAAACAAAAAAGGCATCAAAAGCCGCTCTGTCACAAAACAGACAAAAGATATTAATCAAGCACTCTTAGGACCTATTTTACAAACACAAAATGGATCATTTACACGCCCTTTCAATGCTGGAGACAAATTTATTAGCTATGAAGTACTTTCAACATCAGGACAGAGTACTATGCCTTATGAAGCATCTAAAGCTGCTGTGGCTGCAAGATGGAAACAGCAACAACAAAGTAAAGCCCTCAAAGATTATTTTGAAAAGCTCAAAACAAACGCTGACGTACAGTACTTAAGATAAAAAGAGGAGAGAAAAATGGGATTAAAATCCGATAAATGGATACGTGAGAAGTCTCTGGAAGAAGAGATGATAACACCTTTTTGTGAAGGTTTGGTAGGAGAAGGTGTGGTCTCATATGGACTGAGTTCATATGGGTATGATATCCGTGTTTCTGATGAGTTCAAGATCTTTACAAATATCAATGCAGAAGTGGTTGATCCAAAAGACTTTAGTGAAAATAATGTTGTGGATCTTAAAAGTGATGTATGTATCGTACCTCCTAACTCTTTTGCTTTGGCACGTACAGTAGAGTACTTTAAAATGCCATCTGACACCTTGGCTATCTGTTTAGGGAAAAGTACCTATGCACGTTGTGGGATCATTGTCAATGTGACACCTTTTGAACCGGGATTTGAAGGACACATTACTATAGAGATCTCCAACACTACACCTCTTCCTGCAAAGATATACGCAAATGAAGGTATCGCACAGGTACTCTTCTTGCAAGGTGATGAGCAGTGTGAGACCACTTACTCTGACAGAAAAGGTAAATACCAAAGTCAAACAGGGATCACCCTTCCAAGGATCTTAAAAACCAATAAATAGTGTGTGGTCCAAAATACCACACCCTCCTGCTTCTTTTTTTTACGTAGTTAAACTCATACCTTTTTTCATCCCTTTATGCTACAATGCCAAAAATCCCTTATATAAAGTAAGTATAAATGAAAAATTTAATTATCGTCGAATCACCCGCTAAAGCAAGAACCATTACCAATTTTTTAGGAAAAGAGTACAAAGTCATTGCTTCCAAAGGGCATATACGTGATCTTCCTAAAAGTACTTTTGGTATCACTTTAGATGATGAGACAGGAGATCTTGTACCTAAGTATTCCATCCCGCGTGATGCAAACCCTACGGTCAAAGAGTTAAAGAAACTTGCAAAAGAAGCTGAAACAGTCTTTATCGCGACCGATGAGGACCGTGAAGGTGAGGCTATAGGATACCATATAGCAAAAGCGATAGGGAAAGAGCCTACAGAACTTCCTCGTATCGTTTTTCATGAGATCACCAAAACAGCGATCCAACATGCTCTTGAGACACCCCGAAAGGTAGATATGGATTCTGTGGATGCACAACAGACAAGAAGACTACTTGACCGTATCGTTGGGTATAAACTCTCTCCACTGCTTGCAAGCAAGATACAAAAAGGGTTAAGTGCAGGAAGGGTACAAAGTTCGACACTAAAAATAGTGGTTGAGAGAGAAAGAGAGATCAAAGCATTTAAACCAGAAGAGTACTGGACAATAGATGCACTGTTTGAAAAAAATATAGATGCTTCCATTTATGATTACAATGGTCTAAAAATAGAAAAACTCACTATCAACACAGAAGCAGATGCCACTGAGATCACGACTGCTGCAAAAAGTGAATCCTTCATTGTTGCTTCAATAGAAAAAACAAAAAGAAAAACAAAAACACCACCACCTTTCATGACATCAACCCTTCAACAGGCTGCCTCAACACAACTAGGGTTTTCTCCTAAAAAGACGATGATGGTCGCACAAAAACTCTATGAAGGTGTTAAAACTGACAAAGGAAACATGGGTGTCATCACCTATATGAGAACTGACTCCATGAACCTTGCCAAAGAAGCAGTTGAGGCAGCAAGAGAATACATAGGTTCAAATTATGGAGACAAATACCTTCCTAAAAAAGCAAAATCCTATGTAACAAAGTCTAAGGGGGCTCAAGAAGCACACGAAGCTATCCGTCCTACGATGGTTGACTTTGATGCAAAGGTAGCTGCAGAGTATCTCTCCGTCGATGAATTGAAACTCTATAGACTCATCTATAACCGTTTTTTAGCATGTCAAATGACAGAAGCGGAATTAGAGTCTCAAAGTATCTTGTTCAAAGGAGATAAATGTACCTTTAAAGCATCTGGAAGAAAACTTCTTTTTGACGGTTTTTACAGAGTGACTGGACACAGTGACAAAGACAAGCTGCTTCCTGAACTGACAAAAGGACAAGAAGTAAGCCTGGATGATATCAAACAGGAGCAACACTTTACAGAGCCACCTGCACGCTACAATGAAGCAAGCCTCATTAAGAAGCTTGAATCTCTAGGTATCGGTCGTCCAAGTACTTATGCCCCTACTGTGACCACCTTGCAGACGCGTAAATACATAGAGCTTGAGAAAAAGCGTATCCATCCTACTGAAGTAGCTTTTACCGTGACTGAAATGCTTGAAGAACACTTCCCTGAGATCGTAGATTCAGGATTTACCGCAAGTATGGAAGAGGAACTCGATGAGATCGCTGAAGGTACAACCAATTGGCAAACGATCCTCAAAGCATTTTACACCCCATTCCTTCAAAAGGTCGAAGCAGGTAAAAAAGGTATCAAAAGCCTTAAGGTTGCCATCCCAACTGGAGAGAACTGTCCTAAATGTGACTCTGAACTTCTTTTACGTAAAGGACGTTACGGAGAGTTCATCGCCTGTTCAAATTTTCCTAAGTGTAAATACACTAAAAATCCTGATGGTACAGAGATCCCTCAACCAGAAGAGACTGATGAGAAGTGTGATAAGTGTGGGTCTATGATGGTCATCAAGAACTCAAAACGTGGGAAATTCCTTGCTTGTTCTGCCTACCCTAAATGTAAAAATGCCAAGTCACTTGAACCTGCAAGAGAACTTACCGTACCTTGTCCTGAATGTGGAGGAAAACTCCAGGAGAGAGAAGGAAGAAGAGGAAAGTTCTTTGGTTGTGTCAACTATCCTAAATGTAAGTTCATAGCAAACTTTGAACCTGTAGATAAGAAGTGTCCTGAGTGTGACTATACTATGGGTAAAAAAACACTGAAATCAGGGGATGTCTATGAGTGCTTCAAGTGTAAAACAAAAGTTGAAGCTAAAGGTGACAAGTAATCATGGCAAAAGAAATATTTTTATGTGCTATAAACAACATCCTTTCAGGTACCTGCTTGGAGGACTGCAAATTTTGTACCCAGTCAGTGCGTTACCATGCTGACATAGAACGTTATAACTATAAAAACATAGACCAGATCGTAGAAGAGGCAAAAACGGCCAAAGCAAATGGTGCATTGGGATACTGTTTGGTCACAGCAGGTAAAGGTCTTGATGACAAGAAAGTAGACTTTGTTGCACGTGCTGCACAAGCTGTCAAAGCAGAAGTTGAAGGGCTTAACCTCATTGCTTGTAATGGTACAGCAAACAAAGAGCAGCTTACTTACCTTAAAGAACACGGGATAGACAGCTATAACCATAACCTTGAAACTTCAGAGCGATATTATGCAGATATCTGTCAGACACATGCATGGTCAGAACGTTATGAAACTTGTGAAAATGTAAAATCAGTCGGTTTGGCACTCTGTTCTGGAGGTATCTTTGGTATGGGAGAAACTGCAGAGGATAGAGAAGCACTTTTGGCTTCCATCGCATCACTTTCACCAGAGTCTACACCCCTTAACTTTTATCATCCCAACCCTGCACTGCCTATCAAAACAAGAAATATAGAACTTGACGAAGCAGTGAAGATCATCAAAAAGGCACGTGGACTTTTAGGAGAAGATAAACTCCTTATGGTTGCAGGAGGACGAGAACTTCTGTTTACCGGTCAAGAAAATCTCATGTTCGAAGCAGGGGCAAATGCCATGGTCATTGGTAACTACTTAACCACAGAAGGGATCAATGCCGGTACTGACAAAAAGATGTTAGACAGTTTTGGCTACGAAGTAGCTACGAGTTGTGATGCACGATAATATCACTCTGATACTCACCCTCTCTTTACTGATATGGGGTACACCTTTTGTTGCCAAATTTTTACGTTTACCTACCACGCCAGTAGAGATCATTCTGGGCTCTGTTGTAGCTTATTTGGGTTTCATCTCCCATAATGAATACTTTACCCTGATCGCAGAAGTAGGCTTTCTCTATCTGATGTTTTTAGCCGGTATGGAAGTAGATCTCAAGCAACTCACCCACAGCCCTAAGGACGTCATACGGAAGTCTATCTTATTCTTACTGTTCATGACCATGTTCTCTGTTTCTTTTGGTTTTATATTTGACCTTCATGTCATTGTCATCGTCTCAATGCCTCTTATCTCTATAGGGCTACTTGCCTCTTTATCCAAGACATACGGCAAAGAGGAGTCATGGATACGCCTTGCTTTTATCGCTGGTGTACTAGGAGAAATTTTGAGTATTGCAGCATTGACCATATTTGATGCTGCCATTACTACGGGTTCTACCATGGATCTGGTATTAAAACTCTCTTACCTTGTTTTATTTATCTTTGTCATTTATGTACTCTACAAAATGTTACTTCTACTTTTCTGGTGGTTCCCTGAACTTAAAAGTATACTGGTCCCCAAGATAGATACATCAGCCCAGGATATCCGCCTCTCTATGGCACTCTTTTTCATACTCATCGCAGTAATGCTTGCTTTGGAACTTGAACTTGCCTTAGGTGCATTTATCGCAGGTATAGCGATCTCGGCATTTTTCCATCATGAAAAGCAGCTTGAAGAGAAGATGTCCAGTCTTGGTTTTGGCTTTTTAGTACCCCTCTTTTTTCTCCATGTAGGTGCATCTTTTGACCTTAGAGCACTTCCTTTGGAGGGTGTTGTTTCAGGGGCACTACTTATTACATCCCTCATGTTAGTATCTAGACTACTTGCGGCGATAGTTTTAAGGGGGATAAGCGGATCAAGAGATGCCCTGCTTATAGGACTTTCTCTCTCTATGCCTTTAACACTACTTGTTGCCGTTGCAACGATCGGATATGATACAAAGTTATTGGATCTGTTGACCTATTATCAACTCATTTTGGCAAGTATTTTTGAAGTATTGATCTCTATGACGATCATAAAGGTCTTACAGTCACGAAGACCCAAAGAGGTCTAAAAAGTAGGGTGTGACTTTTAAAAGAAGACCGAAGAATTAATCTTCTTCCTGGTCCATCTCTCTTACTGCTTCAAGGTAAGCGGCATCTGCAGCTTCTTTCGCTGCTCTTTTTTCAGCATCTACATCAATATCACCATCAGTTGATGCTACTTTCTCAACAGGTTTTTCTTCTACAGCTTCTGTTGTTTCCTCTTTAACTTTTTCAGCAGCGGGTTTATTTACTGCCTGTTCAGCTTCCCACATTTTTACAGTATACGCTTCAGCAGATTTTTCTTCTGCTTTTTTCGCTGCAGCTTCTTGCGCTTGTTTTGCAAGTTTTTCAGCTCTTTGCTTTTCGTACGCTGCTACTTCTCGTCTCTCTTCTTCACGTTCATCAGCTTCTTTTTGTGCTTTTGCCTGTGCAGCTTTTTCTTGAGCTATTTTTTCTTGAGCTGCTTTTTCCTGAGCAACCTTTAATGCAGCTGCTTCAGCATCTTTCGCTGCTTGATCTACTACTGCAGGTGCTTTTTCCTCACCGTCATCTACAAGCTCACTAATAGCATCGCCTACATTATATTCTTCTTCAAGCCCATGCTTTTTAGCTTCTGCTGCAAGTTCAGCATCCATCTCAGCATCTTCCGCTTCCAATGCAGCATCTATTTCAGAAGATACAGCCTTTTTCTTTCTTACAGGTGCTTCTTTGGCATTGGCTTCTTTTTCAAGTTCAGCATCCATCTCATCATCTTCTAAATCTGCATCTTCTCTTGCCTCAGCAAGTGCACTTAACTCAGAAAGTAGTGCATCTTCTTCACTATTGATCTGTAAAAGATTTTCTTTTAATTCAAAAGGGTTCTCCGATGCATTTGCATTCACTAATAATACCGCCACTGCTGTCCATAAATATCTTTTCATTTTTGCTCCTTTTAGTAATTACTCTTTGGGTTCTAGTTGTTTTAATTCAAAATAGACTTTTTGAAGCCTTTGATTTTCAACTTTCAAAGCTCGCTCTTCCCTTATCAAACTTTGTTTTTTCTCTTTTAACTGATTTAAAACAGTTAAGGAGTTTTCCCCATACATCAACACACCTACATAGATACCAAAAAGTAAGATTCCGATCGTTGTCACTAAAAATGTTTTTAGTGAAAAGTCAGCTATCCCTTCCTCTTTGTCTCTTGTTTCTACCATTTACTCTAAATTTACCTTGAAAAAGGCTCCGCACCCAAATACTCAAACTGTCCAAGCTCTGCCTGTATCTCTAACAATCTGTTGTATTTGGCAATTCTATCCGATCTCGCTGTTGATCCTGTTTTGATCTGGCCTGTGTTTAACGCCACGGCAAAATCGGCGATGAAAGTATCTTCACTTTCTCCTGAACGGTGAGACATCACACAATTATACCCATTTCTTTGCGCAAGTCTTACTGTTTGCATTGTCTCAGAAACTGTACCTATCTGGTTTGGTTTAATAAGGATAGAATTTGCGATACTTTTTTCAATACCTTCAGCCAGAATCGCAACATTTGTTACAAAGAGGTCATCTCCTACAAGCTGTACTGTATCTCCTAGTACTTCAGTAAGATGTTTCCATCCTTCCCAGTCATCTTCACCCAAACCGTCTTCGATAGAAACGATAGGGTATTTTGAACACATATCTGCATAGTATGCAGTAAGTTCAGCTGATGTGATCTCTCTGTTCTCAGATTTAAGCACATAAAGTCCCTTATCATTAAGAAGTTCAGATGCTGCAACATCAAGTGCGATAGCGATCTGTTCACCAGGTTTGTACCCAGCTTTTTCGATCGCTTGCATGATCACTTGAATAGGCTCTTCGTTTGACTTTAAGTTTGGTGCAAAACCACCCTCATCACCTACAGCTGTACTCTCACCCATATCATCGATGATCTTTTTAAGATTGTGATATACCTCAGCACACGCTCTAAGTCCTTCAGAGAATCTGTCAAAACCAACTGGCATGACCATATACTCTTGGAAATCTACAGAGTTGTTTGCATGTTCACCACCATTGATGATGTTAAGCATCGGAACTGGCATAACCACAGCATTTGCACCCCCAAGATAACGGTAAAGCGGCATACCCATACTTTTTGCAGCTGCACGTGCTACTGCCATAGAAACACCAAGGACTGCATTTGCTCCAAGGTTTCCATAGTTTTCTGTACCATCTGCTTCTTTCATAGTAAGATCTATCTCAGCCTGATTGAACGGGCTTAGACCTATAAGTACATCATTGATAGTAGAATTTACATTTTCAACTGCCTGAAGTACACCTTTTCCCATATAACGGTCTCCACCGTCACGAAGTTCCAAAGCTTCACGTTTACCTGTACTTGCACCACTTGGCACAATAGCACTTTCCACTGTTCCATCACTCAAACTTACTGTTGCACGAACAGTAGGGTTACCCCTAGAGTCCATTACCTCTGTTGCTACGACTTCATCGATAAAAATCATCTATTTCCTTTATATTATAATCCAATGTTTGCATTTATCTATTATTCTATCGAAAATTACCCTATACTTAAATGAGTATGAGAGAGGAAAAGGAAAGAGAGTGATTCAGAGTGTTATTTTATGGTTTTATGAGTCATTTTTAAACGGATAGTATTGTCTAAAAAAGTCAGATAATGCATGAGATCTACTTCACACATTATCTTTTTTTATTTAATCCATATTTGGTTTTACCGGTGGAAATGCTCTAATGGCATTTATGATATGGTTAGGTGTTTTATCTGTCTCTTTGTAACCTGCTTTGCGAAGATCATAATAGGCGAATGGCATAAAATGTTCTCTGGTTATAACCACTTTTGTATGGTTCTTTTTTGCCCAGTTAAACATAGACTTTGCACCTTTTTTACCTACGTGAATACACCCATGAGACATTCCTTGATCGTTTCCCATATGTATCGCATGACCTCTATGGGTAAACCACAAAGAGAAGTCCATATTGTTCACACCAGAAGGATCAGGGAAGGATTTAGACATGTAGTTACGTTCTTTTCTCCAGATATCGAAGATCCCTGATGGCGTTTCATGACCTTTAGCCCCAGAAGAAATGATCGCAGCCCACCAGATAACACCATCGCTGTCTACAGCATATGCTGCACCATCTGCACCTTTTTCTCTAAGTGATGCTACTATGTAATCTTGGCCTGCAAGATCAACAATAGTTTCCTTTCCATCGTCACCCAATACAGCAAATTTCGATTTACTTAAAGGAAATACTTTACTCTTTGTATCTCCTGCATGTATGAGATTTACAGATAACATCAAGATGATTCCTATTGACAATATCTTTTTCATTTTTTTCTCCTTTGATTAAATATTTATACAATAATAATACCAAAAGAATCTATCAAACTCCTATCAAATATCTATAATTTTACAGTATATATAAAAATAATCTCAGGTTTTCCATTTTGATAGAAGATTGATAGTTTTTTTTTGTACAATAACATATTAACACGAAGGAAAAATCATGAAAAAACTACTCAACCTCTCATTGATCACGACATCATTACTTTTACTCACTGCATGTACAAGTTCTGCCCCTACATTACCTGATACTCCAGATTTTAAAAAGGGTAACCATGACGGTTGTGCTACGGCTAAGGGAACATATACAAAAAGCAGTCAAATGTTTAGAGGAAGTGCTGATTATCAAGATGGTTGGTACTATGGTCGTAAACACTGTAACCCTGCACAGGCAAACTAGAAGAGAGTCTAACCGGCTGGTTAGACCCTTCAACTAATTCTAAAAGTGAAAAACAACACCTATTTTCGGACCATAAAGATTAAAGTCTTCTATAAGTAAAGAGTCGTCTGCTTCATAGTGAATATAACGGTACGTACCTATGATATCTCCCCAACTGAGACGATAAGCGATACTTAGATTAGCCTGCCAAGTAAGATCTGAATCACCTGTACCTATATCAACCTGATACGGTATATACCAATGGTTATCGATCGTATATATACCTTTAAGTCCTATCACTGCATCATAGTTATCAACATCCGCAGATACTGTACCATTTCCTATATTGGCTCCACTGCGTGATACATCTAGACCAAGTCCAAAGTAACGTACCCCAGCGATGACATCCAGGCTCGTCTTCTCTGTTTCTGAAAGATTATATCCTCCATAGAAACCATACAGTTTTGCAGTCAATTCAAGTCCAAGATTTACATTAGGGTTAAGTCCCTGAGAATCCCCTGACATCTTTAGGTAGATCATATCTGCGATAAACGACCACTCATTATTGCGTAACTCATAAGCTCCCATAAAGACTGAGTCTAAACTGTCTATGGCATTTGCAGAGGCACTGTCATCAGGTTCACCCGGTACTTTAAAAGTCAACGTTCCATCAAGTGTAGGTAACCATCCATAGATCATGATCTTTTGTTTGAGTTCATTTGAACCCTCTGCATATAATGCACTCATAGAGAGTAGCATACTTACGAGTATCCCACGTATCATCATTTTTCCCATTCTATTTCCTTATATAATATTTTTGCAATTATATCTTATAAACCTATTAATACGGTGACGCGACCACTTTATACACTAAAGTATCACCTTGATAAAAAGGCTGATAATAGGAACTACCACATTGTCTATAGCTAATCCCATTTGTTACAAATGTTGTACATGTAGTTGGCATTGTAGATGCAGCAATAACAGAACCTATAACCATACCTGTAGTAAATGCAAGGATAGGACGCCCCCCATAATAGCCATATCCACGGCCATGTCCACCATAGTAACGATGGTTGACATTGACGTTGACATTACGGTTACGGTTTACATTTCTGTTTACGTTGTGATTTCTATTATGGTTTCTATTTACATTTCTATTTCCACCACCTGCAGGTCTAGATCTTGCACCCCCTCCTCGATGAGCACGACCCCCACCTCCACCTCTTCTTGCTTCTGCTGTATGGAAAAGAGAAACTGATATATGTGAAGGGAGCATACTAAATCCAGTGCTGTTAGATTGGACATCTGTTTGCAGATCTACTGAAGGAGAGAACAGCCCTATCATGGCTGCAACGACTGTGAATTTTACTAAAAATGTGTTTTTATTTTTCATTTTCTCATCCTTTCTTAGTTCGCAGAACTTACAGATATCTTTGCTGCACCTTTTGGTGCTTTAAAGATAAAATCACTCTTGGAGAATTTCGGGTCTGTATCCCATGCAAGTGTTGCATTTACCCTAGTGTCTCCCTCTATGATACTTAGTGTTTTGACCAAAGGCTTATTACCGGTTGTGACCCATACATGTATCTCTTTGTCATCATTTTTAAATGCGACATAATCACACTCTACACCAGCAACATTTACTTTGCCAAAGTATTTGTTCTTTTTAAACTTGACTCTTTTATTCATGTCGCTGTATATCAGAGTAGACAAAGCTGTTCTGATGCCAAATTTCTCATAGAGATAATCCAATGTTCCATCTATACTCTTTGGCGTATTCCGTTGAGCATAAAAACCAAATCCATGGTCTATCATCGTAAACTGACCATTATGCAGATAGATACTACGGTCTTTTATATCACCTTTAGTATCTGAACGATAGTTCCCCGGCCTGTCAACTTTGACAGAAACATTTTGCCTATAGGTTATCGTTTCCCCATCTATATTATCATTATCACTGACAATTGCACTCAAAGCATATCTTTCCATGCTTCCTATGTGTGCATATACATTAGTGACAACATCTTTAGCTGTCTTCTCTTGAGCCATTAAGTGTGTACTTCCAAGAAAAAGTCCTAATCCTACTAAACAGAGCGTTTTTTTATATAAGTTCATATGTATCCTTTTACTAGATTTGAGGTAGCCTAAACTTTAGTTTACTTTACCTTGAGTAAATTAACACTTAAAGAATAAATCGATGATAGTGATATGGGTTACCACATAATGAGTAAAATATCCCCCAAACTAGTAATCCATATATTACCATTTACTAAAATTGATAATTATACTCTATACGATGCGCCCCATCATCAAAGTCTGTATATTCAGACCAATTCGAAAAATAACGTATATTTGAACGTGGACCTAACTTATAGGAAAGTGCTACTTCGTGAGTCACTACACTGGAATGCCCTTCAAATCCATGATCCATAAATATATCAGAACCTACAAGACCTGTACTCCAGAATGGGTTATAGTTGAGCCATATAGAATCGTTGACTGTATACTTTCCATACATACCGACTACCGCAAATGCACCCGGAAAGGAAAGTCCACTCTGTATACTTCCATCATCTTGCAGTGCATTGTTGGCATAAGAGAGTCCTACACCTAAAAGAGGATAAAGGTTGAAACCATGCCATTTTGGAAGCCCCTGTAAGAGGCTGTAACTCAAGGTTCCTGACTCACTGTGACGATCATAGGTCACATCAATTTGACTTCCCCGGCCATTGGTCTTATCGAGACTAAAATTACGATAGCGCAAAGAATCTACAGAATTACTCCTTACGTAATCTCCATCCCAACCTATGGCATCTCCTCCAATGCCTTTGATCTCAAATACATGCATTGAATTTTTATTGACATCATCCGTTTTATACTCTAAACCAAATTTAAGATTGATCCCTCTGTTGGTCACACCGATCGCGGCACGGGTATATACTGCTAAGGGGTCAGACATATCTTTTAGTTCTTCACTTGTTGTATTAGTATCTGCCATATTTAAGGTAGGTACAATAAATGTGATAAAACACCAATGTATATATACGGTTTTATTCATAATATAAGCCTAATTTCTACTCTAATAGTGCATTTTTCAAAGATTCAATTTCTTCATTTGAAAGACTTAAAACTTTGTTTGCATAATTTTCAAATGAACCATAATGCTTCACAATCTCATCTCTTGTCGCATCGATATACTTACCTTCTAAAATATAAAATGCCTTTATATTTGTCATATCAACTTTTTCAAAAGGTATACCCTGTGTTTTTGCAGTCATCTTCCCAAGTTGGGTGGTACGTTTTTGTACTTCTTCTTTACGTGTTTCATTTGAGAGAAGATAATCTTCCCGCACAGTCTCCCAAGGTACTCCTGTTAAGGAGAGAATAATCGCTGTTGCAGTACCTGTTCTATGGATACCATGTGAACAATGATACACTAATGCACCCTCTTCATTCTTAATAATCTCTCTTATCAAAGCAGCATAACTTTGTGCTCCTGCTTCAACAAGTAACCGATGTAATTCCGGGTTTATTTCAACAGGTATTTTAGAAAAGTCGCCAGTTTCTCTAGCTGTAAGTACTTCTTTGGTCAGGTCCGCAGCGACATCACCGTCAATAGGAATAGTAATCTCTTTTGTTCCTTCCGGCAAACGATCTCTTCCTCTCTTCTCAATCTCCTCTTTCATAAGGAAATTCACCACTTTACTAACCTCAAGATCTTTAAGCTTTTTTACATCTTCATCAGTGAGCTTTTGTAGTTCACCTGAACGATATACTTTACCCATTTTCAAAGTCTTACCATTTGTTGTAATGTATCCTCCTATGTCTCGAAAATTTGTCTGACCTTCAAGTTGAATGACTCTTGGTTTATCTTCTGTTGATGCTTGAACACAAGGGGATATAAGTAGAATACCTAGAAAGACGACTGTTGATTTTAAAATAGTTCTCATAGTTTAACTTTTATAATTATTTTATTTTTCCTCTATCAAGGAATGTCCTAGAGGATCAAAGAGTTCCTCGACGGTCAATTTTCTGCTGGCTAAGCCCTGTTCATACGAATATCTGAACAACGTCTCTAAAACTTTACGATTTGCATCATCAAGACCATAAGAGTAAAAGTTCTTACCCATCAGTTTACGGGTATCAGTGAACTCTTGTGGGTACCATGGAAGCATATCGCTAAAACAACCTTTTTTTGCCATAGCTTCATACTCAAGTTCTTTAGACTTTGAATAGGCATCAAAAACTGCTTTAGCAAGCCATGGATGCTCTTTTAACAAACTTTTCTTGATAGCCACTGCATGCATGATAGGGAATATACCGGTTTTGGTATAGTAAGTCCGTTCAACTTTACGATAATCCTCAAACAACCTCGTGACATTTGGGTTTCCCTCTACATATGCTTTAGGTTCTGCTGCATGAAAAAGGGCATCTGCTTCTCCAGATACAAGCAGATCAGACTCATCTTTCCCCTTAGATCCACTATGTATAGAGATACCTTCAGGTATGATCTGTTCATTTTTCGATATTTTTCCCGCCAAATTTGCAGAGGAATCTTTAGCTGAAGTGATCCACTTCACATCTTGAGGTGAAACACCATACTCATCTTGTAAAATGCCGCGTATCCAGGTCAAAGAGGTAGAAGAATATCCTGGAGTAGCGATAGTCTTTCCTTTGATATCCTCAGGTTTTTCTATACCACGGTCAGGACGTATAAAGATACTTTTATGACGATAAACGCGTAAGGGGAAGATAGGTAAAAGGGTATAGTCACGAAAATTATCATTCGCGTAGGCAAGCATATACGGATGCAGCCCGATCTCTGTCACATCCAGTGTCTGTGGACCGTTGAATACATTGGTATTCATATCCCCGATACCCATCTCTACCATCTCTACGTCACAACCTTTAATCTTCACTTTTCCACTAAAGAGTGCTGCAAGCCGTGGAAGATTGTAACCCGCTACCTTAAGCTTAAGAGGAGATTTTGTTACTGAAGGTTCTTTTTGAGTTTGTGTAGGGTTTGCAAAGAGTATGGTTGATGTTAACGCGATAACTGTTATTTGAAAGATGTTTTTATAGACTTTATTTTTCTTTAGTGAGTGCATTTTAATCCTTGGTCTTACAAATTCATTTCAATGGCATCAAGAGATACCATTAAAATAAAAATATACTATAGTCCTTTAAAGGACTATAGTTGAGATTATTTATTTGCGTAAGGTGTTATAACTTCTCTCTCTTGATTTGGTAGAAGTTCTATATCTTCAAACGGTTTACCACGTGTTACAGGCTTGTTAGGGTATTTTTTCATCTGTTCTTGATGTCTCGCTCTCATAGAATCAAACGGTTCCCATGCCCATAAAAATTGAGCCATCATTGGCTGTACTTCTTTTGGATCTCTATAAAGATCATAGAAACCTTTTCCTGCTAGTCCTGGTCTATCACCTACCCAGTGACGCTTAAACTGTTGTTTAACAGTAGCCGCAAGTAGTGGACCGGTATAAATGTGTACATAATCTCGACGACCTTGTGTGTCTCCGTTCAAGAACAATGGAGTCTGGTCAATACCATCGATCACTCTATCAGTAGGGATGTGTTTCTTTGCATCACCAAGATTTGCAAACGTAGTATAAAGGTCAGTTACATGAATAATATCTCCTGCAACAGAACCGGCTTCGATCATACCCGGCCATCTTACAAATGCAGGCACACGTACACCACCTTCAGTAAAGGCACCTTTACCCCCAGTATACATACCAAATGTTGACATTGCTGGGAATGCTTCTAGCATAGGACCATTATCTGCCATGACGATTACGATAGTGTTGTCATCGATACCTTCATCTTTAAGCAGTTGGAACATTTCACCTAGAACTTTATCTATAGCTTCCAAGCCATCACCATCAGCTCCACCAGACGAATCACTCTCACGTCCCAAACGATGTGCCCCTGCAAATGTTGGTCCGTGGTACCAGTAGTTTAGCAAGAAAGGAGCGTCACCCTTGGCACTTCTTTTGATAAAGTCCATAGAACGATTATGTACTTCTTCTACAAAGCGTACTTGTTCTTCATACGAATAATCTTTGTTAAACTGTTTTGCTTTTCCTCCAGCTGCAGCCTCGGCTGCCCAAGGGATAGTATTAGGATTACGGAACTCTTTATCTAATGTATAAAGTTGATCCTGCTGTGCTTCAGTGAATCCTATTGTTAAACCTATATCTTCACCGTCTTTATTAAAGAATTGTGAACCAAACTGATTATAGATGGTAAAGAGTGTTTCATCATAACCATTCTCATGCGGATAAGAACCACCAATATCACCGATATGGTATTTACCGTAGAATGCTGTTTTATACCCTTCTTTCTTTAGAAGTTCAGCAACAGTTACTTCTTCATTTGGCATACCGATCGCATGAACTGGGAATACAACTTGCGTCAAACCGCTACGAATAGGATGTCTACCAGTCATAGTTGCCACACGCGTAGGTGTACAAGACGGTTCTGTATACATACGCGTAAGTGTCATACCTTCTCTGGCCATCTTATCGATATTAGGCGTATCTATCCCTGTTATTTTACTTAACATCGGATGTCCTACACGTCCATACGCTGCGTCATCCCACATAAAGTAAATGATGTTTGGCTTTTTACCTGTTTTGGCCTCAAGCGCTGCAAGACGTTTTTTCAGATCTTTATCTTCTGCATCCCAAGCAGTTTTGTACTGTTTACTTACTTTTTGGAACTCAGCATCTTGAATGATCTCAGAAGCTTGGATCAAACCTGTCGTAGCTGTTAATAGTGCTACCGATGAAAAAAGCTTAACTGCTTTAACATGTAGTGTTAATTTTTTCATATTTTTCCTTTATAAAATTAATATATACTCTTAAAATATAACATAATAATTAATCGTTATGTATCTATTTTCGGAAAATTTCTATAAATTAGGATTAAATTACTCTTAATTAAAACTTTTCAACATATTTGTTATAAGTTTGTTATAATTTTTTATGAAAAAATTGTCTATACCAAAACTACTTCCTTTCACATGGTTAGAATTTCGAATGGATGAATTTGAAGATTTTAAGAATACAGTTGAGTCATGGGAAGTTGATTTTATACAGCTTGATAAAAATGATTTTTCTGCACACTTGAGGCAACTCATCTTACCCTATGTACAGCTAGGTCATACACAGATCAATGGTCACATAGCACAAAACGGGATAGTACCTGAAGGTATGTGGACGTTTGTTATTCCACACAAAAATTCATCTATAGCTACCTATAACCACTTAGAAGCACAAAACAATGATATGATCCTTATCTATCCTCCCGGAACACACTTCAGTTCCAATACATATGATGATTGGGAAATCTATGCTTTTTCTATAGAAGAGAACTATCTAAAAGATATGACCGAACTATTGGGTTTAGATGAAATAGAAAATAAATTACAAGATGCGGAAAGAGTTAATCTTGAAGCGTATGAGGTAGATAAAATCCGAAATCAATTGGAAAATATTCTGCAGTATACAGCCAATTTAGATGAACAGGTTTTTAATTCAGTTGAGTTGGAAATGCTCTATAATCTTATCCCTGCAAAGATCATTCAAGCGATCCATCCTCATATGGGGTGTGACAGAAAGAGATTACTCAAAGAAAAACATATACTTTACATAGAAGCAAGATCTTATATGCATACCCATATACATGAAGATATTACTGTCAAAACTGTCGCTGAGACATTTAATTTAACTGAACGTACACTCCATAATTATTTCAAGAAAGAACTAGATATTTCTCCAAAACGCTATCTCACAGTGCTACGTTTAACGAAAATTCATAATATACTTAAGAACACAGATAATAAAAAAGGTATTATAGAAAAGACTGCTCGAAAGTTTGGTTTTTACCATATGGGTCAGTTCTCTAAAAGTTATAAAGCATTTTTTAAAGAGTTGCCTTCTGAGACGCTACGCCAGGATTAACGATCACCAGACTTTTCTGTAGTATCGATTTAGATCATACAGTCCTGCCTGAAGAGGATCTGCCTTGTTGAAATGGTTTTGGAACCAGTCAAAGGTATCCCAAAATTTGCTGTCTGAACGAAAGACAAAATATTTTTTTAATCGTTCAAGGTCTTTTTCACCTCCGTCAAAGTTGGCAATGATATCAAAAAAGTCCGGCAGATCATTGTAGTGTATACGCCCAAACATATTGGGGTAGGAGCCTATAGAACCAGGAATGATGTCAATGGTGTCTTTACTACTGTTGAGTCTTCCCTCTTCACCGAACAATGAGTTCACATTATCATGCCATCTATTTATGACCATGGTAGAAACTTCACTGCGTCCATTTGGCAGATCAATACGAAGATGCAGCAGATTTATCCCATGATCGGTTACATATTTGAGAAAACCAGTCCCAGGTGCAGTGAGAGAACGTGCTCCTTGTTCAAAGTCAGCATGGGTTCTGAAACTTTTTGGCATCTTAGGCGGATGCTGATTTTCTCTATAGTAATTCACCTCATCGAACTTAATACCTATAGATTTTAAGATATGCCCATTCACTACTTTTTCAATGAATTCATTTTTATAATAAGTTGTTTGATATTTTACAGCACTTTCACGATGCATTCCGTACTTTTCCTCTCTTTGAACCTTTTTATCTCCGATATACCAGGACTTGAACATTTTTAGACGTTCTTTTTCAGGCATATACGAAAGGAAATTGGCTTCTCCCTCCATACGTAAAAAATCCATATAACGTCTGATATTGGTCTGGTGTGAAACATTTCCATAGACATCATACCCTGCAACCAGCGAATAATAAATTCGCTCTAGCTGCGGATAATCTATAACCCACATCGTACGTGGAAGACCACCCACAACACCACGATGTACAGAGGCAGAGTCAAAGTGTCGGTACACAGTAAGAAGTGGAGCATCTTTAGCTGTATTGCCTTTCCAGATACCCTCAAGTCCCAATCCTTTTGGGTAGTTCGTATCATAAAGTACCTGTTTCGCTTCAAAGTAACGGGCATATTTTTTTCTGTAAGCATCTGAAAATGTTTCAAACAAAGCCATCGTTGTATCTCTAATAGGCATACGGAGATTTTCTGCCTGCTTAAGTAAAAATTCCGGGGCACGCACATAAAGTTCATGATCAGGATCTTGGAACATAACCCAGAAATGATCATGTATGACATTGAGCGCTATCTGTCCTCTACACACTGGTCCACGTATAAATGTCATGACGATATAATGACTGTGATCGAGTAAAAACTGATAGCGTGCACGTACTGGTATCTGTGCAAATGAAAGGAAAGGGTTGGTACTCAACTTAGCATCGTAACCGACACGGTGTGGTTTTTCAAGCCATTTTGGCTCTATGAAAAGCTCCTTCAAGCGTGCTAACTCTTTGTCGTCAAACTCTACAACCATATGTGTTTTATGGACAATGGTTGAGTGTATACGTCTGAAACGGTAGTAGAATTTTTCCGTACCTGGGTCATCAAAAGGACGTAAGGTGGGGATGATATCTATCTCATTAGGAGATGCTGTTCTTGAACGTACAAGTTCATAAAATTCATTTGGGGCAGCTTTAAAGTTGATATGTGCCAGAAAAAAGTGTTCATAAAGGTACCGTGCTGTCATGGCATGTTTTGCATCTTGTTGATTTAAAAAACGCTCCCACTTTTTCATCTCGTCTAAAGCTTTTTGGCTTGGGTCTGTCAGCTTTTTCTGTTGTGTTTTGTTTGGACCTCTAGCACCTTGATCAAGCCAATTCATTAAGGTTTTGTACTCTTTTTTTTGCAGGGCAGGAAAACCATAAGGCATGCCGTGTTTAGATTTCTTCTTACGATATTGTTCCATTTCATCCTGATTTTTCGGACAGACAAGCTTGTCACTTTCAGGTGCATACTCTTGGGCATACTCAGGGTTATGCATTTTATCTGTGAGCATTTGCCCCATTATGGAATCATTTTCAACAGAGAGAGGGTTTAAGCTTTGGGTAACAGGGTAAAAACCCTTCTCTCTCCAGTCTACGGTGTTTTGGGCATCGATGAACAGTCTGCTTGGATCATCTGCAAACAGACGCGTAGCATCATAGACCAGATCTTTACTTGCTCCACGATCTACCCCTTCAAAAGAGCTGTATTTTGACTGACATGGGGAATTGTAACAAGAGTGACAGGAGACACAGCGTTTGTCTAGTATAGGTTTAACATCATCGATAAAATCTACTTTTTTACCAGTGACTTTTGGTGTATAGAGAGTAGTAGTTGATGTGTCATTACATCCTGTAAAGATAAGTATAGAAAAGAGAATAAGTAGTAGGTAAGATCTAATCATTAAAATGGATGTCTTTCTTATGTTTTTCAATATTATAGTGCATTAACTAAAAATAATGATAATAAGCTAGAAAAATATCAGCATATATATTTTAAGTGTAATGAGTATACAATTGGTTTATTCTTCCTCATACGGGGATCATTTTATTTAGGAGATTTTATGAAAAATGCACATATAAAAAATATTCTCTTCACGGGATTGATCTTGTTAGGCAGTAGTCAATTTGTAAATGCCGATGAGGCAGATCTGGCACAAGCTAACAATCCTTTGGCTAATTTTAAAGCTTTTAATATTCACGACTATGCCATTGGTGAGCTTACAGGTCCAGGCGATCTAACTGCAAATCAGGTATGGTTACGTTATGCCCAACCTCTTTCTATAGGTGAGAGCGATTGGCTCATTCGTGCTTCACTACCATTTATGACCAATCCTGTAAATAGTAACAATAGCCATAAAAGTGGTATGGGTGATTTCAATATCTTTGCTGCTTATATGATCGATGTGGGTAATCCTGGTATCAGTTTTGGTATAGGACCACAACTTACACTTGACACAGCAACGGACGATCGAGTTGGGAGTGGAAAGAACTCCGCTGGTTTAGCAAATGTTCTTTT
>CBFHPE010000023.1:0-22754 GCA_965657515.1 Sulfurovum sp. | reverse complement strand
CCACACTCTACTGCATGTAAAGCATCTTTCAAATTTGTAATACCGCAAATTTTAACTCTCATACATTTTTCCCTTTTTTATCTTAATGCAGATATAGCTGTTTCAATACCTTCTGGATGTTTATAGACAAACGAGCCTGCGACTACCACATTCACTCCTGCAGCTTCCAACTCTTTGACATTTTTGTCATTGACACCACCGTCAACTTCTATAAGACATTCAGGGTTTCGTTTTTCAATGAGTGCTTTAAGACGCTGTGCACGTTCCACAACATTTGATATAAATTTTTGACCGCCAAACCCTGGGTTTACAGACATGAGAAGCACCATGTCAACATCTTCAAGTAAAAACTCTATGGCTTCTGGTGGTGTATGCGGATTTAGTGTGATCGCTGGACGTATACCCAATCCACGTATCTTCTGTATAAGTCTGTGAGGATGTTTCTCTTCTTCTATGTGAAAGGAGATAAAGCCCGGTTTTAATGGGGCAAAGAGGTCAACAAAAAAATTGTTGTTCTCTACCATCAAATGAATGTCCAAAGGTTTTGTTGCAGCCTTTGCCACAGCTTCTACAACTACGGGTCCTATAGTAAGATTGGGAACAAAATGTCCATCCATAACATCCACATGTACAAGGTCACATCCACCCTCACAAATGGCTTCAACATCACGTGCCAAATGCCCAAAATCTGCCGATAAAATACTTGGCGCTACTTGCATATATTTGTCTCCTTCAAAAGGAGCAAAGCCCCTCTTAAATTCCCTTCACTAAAGCTTCGCATTCTGCTCAGAAATATCATTATTTTCCTATTATTTAAATATTTTAAATTATTATAGCACAGGGTATATAAGTGGTCGGTTGTATCAAGCCCATTCCTGGACATCTTTGCAGAGTCTATGCAATCGTCTACAAATAGCCTATAGCTTAAGCAAATATTATGTTCAAATTGTCTATAATCCCACAAAATATTCATCGTTTTACATTGTAACTGTATTTAAACGATTCACTTAAAGGAAATATCATGGCAAGAAGATGTGACATTACGGGTAAAGGCCCACTAGTAGGAAACAACGTTTCTCACGCAAACAACAAAACAAAAAGAAGACAACTTCCAAACTTAAGATCTGTCAAGATCACTCTTGAAGATGGAACAACTAAAAGAGTTAGAGTTGCTGCTTCTACACTTAGAACAATGAAGAAAAAAGCTGCTCAAGCTGCTACAGCTGAGTAAGTCCCCGCTTTTGGGACTTAGCTTTGAACACGATTCAAAGATTTAAACACTTCCTTGGTTGGAAGAGTGCACCCAAACCACATATTACACTAAATGATGAGTACTATAATCATTTAGCCCCTTTTAGACTCCCCTTTATACTTACTGTACTTGTTATGCTTATCGGCACAATGGGTTATATGGTAATCGATAATTTCCCACTTATGGATGCTATCTACCAGACAGGTATAACATTTACCACTGTAGGATTTGGTGAGATAAGACCTATCTCAGATGCCGGACGGATCTTTACTATTACACTGATCATCTTTGGGTTTGTTGTCTTCTCTATAGCCATCGGTATTATCGCAGAAGTTGTTAAAAAAGGTGAGTTTCAAAAAACTGTCAAGGAGCGTAAAATGCTTTACGAAATTGCTAGACTTAAATACCATTTTGTTGTTTGTTACCATAACGAATTTACCATTCAAGTCACTAAACAACTCCGTGAGAACCACATCCCTTTTGTGGTTGTTGACCCTAGAGAAGATATGGAAGAGATCGCAAAAAAGTATCACTATCCTTATTTTGTCTCTGCTGAACCGCATACAGAAGCAGGTATCTTAAAGTCACACCTCTCATCAGCCAAAGGGGTCATTACTTTAGCAGACAATGTTGCAGACAACATTGCAACCATTGCATCAGCACGTCTTTATGAAACAGAGATACACCGTGTGAGAAAGTTTCTCATCATCGCCAATGCAAAAAACAATGAAGATGACCAGAAACTTCTTAAACTTGGTGCTGACAGAGTGGTCACGGCTACTAAACTTATGGCACAACGTATCAACGCGATGGCAGCGCGTCCAGATATGGAAAACCTTCTTCAAGAGTTCCTCTACAAAAAAGATACTCCACTGGATATGGAAGAAGCAAAAGTCTCTAAAACCTCTTGGCTTGTACTTAAAAAGATAAAAGTTGCAAGATTTAGAGATATTGCCAATGTGACGATCATCGGTATACGACAAAAAGATGACAAGTTCATCCCGATGCCTAAAGGTGACACGATCATCATGCCAGAGTCAAAACTACTGCTCATTGGTACAGGAGATGGTATACGTAAAGCCAAAAAGATCATACGTAAAAAAGAAAAACCTGAAGAATTAAAATATGTATAATTTGATCTCATTAGAAAACGGCCTTGAAAATGTTCAGGGTTTCTTTTGTGATGCAACCAATGTGGGTATGCGTACAAACCCTGCAAATTCGGGTGTATCAGATGTAGATGGCGATGTGGCATTTATCCGTTCTGAAGTACCTTGTGATATCTCAGCGGTATTTACTTCAAATACCTTCCAAGCTGCACCCATCAAACATTTCCAAAAGTACCCTAAAGACTTTCAAACTGACTTTGTTCTTATCAATGCTAAAAATGCCAATGCGATGACAGGTGAAAAAGGGATAGAAGACATTGATACTATCATGTCATCACTCAATACAAAACAAAAAGCACTTAACCCTGTGATGTCCTCTACAGGTGTGATCGGCTATCGTCTTCCTATAGAAAAAATCAACACTGCTTTTGATACTTTAGACTTTAACGCACAAAACTCCCACAAAGCAGCACGTGCCATTATGACCACAGACTCTTTCAAAAAAGAGCTGGCATATAAAGTAGAGCTTGAAGATGGCAGCGTATTCAACATTGCAGCCATCTGTAAAGGTGCCGGTATGATCAACCCTGCCATGGCAACCATGCTATGTTTTGTCATCACCGATGCAGATGTTCCAAAAACGCATATGGATGCCTTGCTTACAACATCAACAGAGCAATCATTTAACCGTATCTCTGTAGATGGTGACACTTCCACCAATGACACTGTGATGTTACTTTCAAATAAAACATCAGGATCTTACCATAAAGAAGCATTTACAGAAGCCTTGAACAAGATCATGTTCGAACTTGCCATGCTTATACTCAAAGATGGTGAAGGTGCCAACAAACTTGTTGCATTTGAAGTCAAAGGTGCAGTATCGGAAGAAGAGGCAAAAAAAGCTTCTATGGCTTTAAGCAACTCTCTTTTAGTAAAAACGGCACTCTTTGGAGAAGACCCTAACTGGGGGCGTATCGCTTCAACTATAGGAGCATCAGGCATCACATGTGACGATGAGAAACTTACGATCCATTATGATGATCTTCTGATCTATTCAGATGCATTTAGAGAGCTTGATAAAGAACGTGAAGATAAAGCGTATAGCATTATGAAACAAGCACAGTTCAAAGTCACTTGTGACATTGGTTTGGGTGACTATTCTTACATTTCTTATGGCTGTGATCTTAGCTATGAATATGTAAAAATAAATGCAGAGTATCGAACATAAAGTTTTAGCTTTCTTCAACCACAAAAGCGTTATAATTAGATTAAATTAATACTAGGAATATACATATGTTACACGAATACAAAAATGAGATACACGACCTTAAATTAAGCAATGCACACTTTGCAAATATTTTTGAAAAACACAATGAACTTGACCAAAAAGTTGAAGATGCAGAAGCAAACCGCGTTATTTTGACAGATGTTGAACTTGAAACTCTAAAAAAAGAAAAGCTTCTTTTAAAAGATGAAGCTTACAAAATGATCTTAGACTACAAAAAGTCACAAGCATAATTCCCATACAAACTCTCTTCATGAGAGTTTGAACTCTATATTAATCTTCTTTGCCTATAATATCTTTACTTTAGATATATAATAGGATAATCAATGTCACTACTTAAACTTACACTCATCACACTACTAAGCACATTTATATATGCTTCAGAACCAGGACACGAGCAAACAAAAGCTGAAACTCAGGGTATCTACTACGGTACAATACTTGAGATAAAAGATGCTATGGGATATAAATATCTTAGAGTCAATGAAGAGGGAAAAGAGGTTTGGATCGCTATAGCCAAAGCTCCTGTTACTGTGGGTGATAAAATAGGATATGATAAAGCAACAGCGATGCCTAACTTTAAAAGTAAAACTTTAAACCAAACATTTAAAGAGATATTTTTTGTTTCAGATCTTTATCTGCCTAACAAAGTGCAAAAGCCAAAAAGTATGAAAGAGATGCTTGATCTAAATCCAAAAAAACAAGACCCGCATGCAGACATGGAAAAATGGATGTCACCCACAGAAGAAAAAGATCTGACTAAAACTTTTGTACAAAAAGATACCTATACAGTAGAAGAGATCCATATGTGGAGAGAAAATTTAGAGGGTAAGAACATTACTATAGAAGCTTCTGTCTCTAAAGTCTCTCATGAGATCATGGAACTTGACTGGGTACACCTTAATGATGGTACAGGTAATGAAGAAAAACTGACAAATGACCTGGTTCTCACTGCAAAAAACACAACGATTAAAGCTGGAGACAAAGTTCTAGCAAAAGGAAATGTGGTTGTGAACAAAGATTTTGGATTTGGATATTTCTATAAAGTGCTCATCCAGGATGCCACTTTTGAAGTCAAATAATGCCAGCATTTAATACGATAAAAGCCTTACCTGAACCTCTCTTGGAGATCATAAACTCTCTTGGTTTCACAAGTATGACCGAGATACAGGAAAAAGCTATCACACCTATTTTGGAAAATGCTGATATTTTGGCACAATCCAAAACAGGTTCAGGAAAGACAATAGCTTTTGGACTTCCCTGTATCATGCGTACGGATATGGGTCAAAACAGACCACAAACCATTATTATCACCCCTACCCGTGAGCTGGCAGACCAGATAGCTGTTGAACTACGTAAAATTGCTGCCTATAAAGCAAACTTAAAAATACTCACACTCTATGGAGGTGTACCGCTTCGTACACAGGCTGAGTCCCTTGCAAAAGGTGCACATATCCTCATTGGTACACCTGGACGGATACAAGATCATTTAGCCAAAGAGACATTGGTCCTTGACACGATCAAAACACTTGTACTGGATGAAGCCGATCGCATGTTGGATATGGGGTTTTATGATGAGATAGTGAAGATAGGTTCCAACATGCCACGCAGCAAACAAACACTCCTTTTTTCTGCAACCTTTCCGGAGAAAATAGAGAAATTGGCCAAGGCATTACTCAAACAGCCACTCACTATCAAAGTAGACACATTACAGGAAGTCACTAAAATAGATGAGATAGTCTATGAAACTTCTGATAAATTCAAAACATTGACAGCACTTATACAGTCTTATAAACCAGAATCACTCCTCATTTTTTGTAATACAAAAGCAGAAGTTATCTCACTGACAGATACACTGATCAAACGAGGACACTCTGCCATAGATATTCACGGTGATCTTGACCAGCGTGACCGTAATGAATCGGTCATTGCTTTTTCAAATGGGTCTAAACGCATTTTAGTTGCAACTGATGTTGCCTCTAGAGGTTTAGATATAAAAGATATAGCACTTGTCATCAACTATGACCTGCCTTTTGACAAAGAGGTCTATACACATCGTATAGGGCGTACAGGACGTGCAGATGCTTCAGGTATAGCATTGTCTCTCTTTTCTCCAAAAGACAGTGAAAAGTGTGCTTATGTGACGGCACAAGCGAAAAAGGGTGAGATGAAAGCATTACGCATAGATGCAAAGTTCAAGATGGTCTCTGATTATGATACGCTTTGTCTCAATGGCGGTAAAAAAACAAAACTCCGTGCAGGTGATATACTAGGTACCCTGTGTAAAGAGATAGGTATAGACAACAAAATGATAGGAAAGATAAACATTACCGATACAAAGTCTTATATCGCTCTGCATCATACCGTAGTAGATAAGGTTCATAAAGCTTTGAAAAAAGTAAGGATAAAGAAGAAAAAATATATTGCCTGGATCTTAGATTAATTTTCTAAGACCCCATTCAAGAATCCTATCGGTAGAACAGCCATATTGTAACAATGAGACCTACCACTAACCAGCCAAGAATATCCATATACTTGTGAAGTTTCTTCTCCATAGGTTCACCTCCCCATGCCATGAGACCCGCTACCATGAAAAATCGTAAACCACGACCAACCAATGAAGCGATCACAAATGGTAGAAAAGCCATACCTACAACGCCAGAAGCAATTGTAAAAACCTTATAGGGAATAGGTGAAAAACCTGCTATAAAGATAGCCCAAATTCCCCAGTCTTCAAACCAGTTTTTTGCTAATTCATAACGATCATAATAACCATGGTCATGTAAGATGGGTTCAATAACATCAAATGCGAACACACCAATAAAATAACCCAGTATACCGCCTAAGACGGAGGTTACTGTTGTAAGCGTTGCATAGTACCAAGCCTTCTTTGGTTGTGCTAGGCTCATTGGTGCTAACATTACGTCAGGTGGTATCGGAAAAAAAGAGGATTCAGCAAAACTTAGACCTCCCAAAAACCATGGTGCTTTTGGGTGTCTGGACCAGTTCATTACTTTGGCATATAATGTAGAAAAAAGTTTCATTTTGTAAAAGACCCCTTTAAAGCTATTAAAGTCAATATATTTCTATTTATTGTATAAAAGGAGTTAAGTTTTATTGATGGTCTTATCAATAAAACTATTCGCTAAATGCACCAACAGCAGTAAGTCTTTTATAACGTTGTTCAAGCAGTTCATCTTCAGAAAGTTCTCTGAGTGCTCTCACGCTCTCTAAAAAGTATTTTTTCACTACGTCACCTGCTGTCTTTTTATCACGGTGTGCCCCGATAAGCGGTTCATCAAGTACATCATCAACAAGTCCGTGTTCTAGTAGGTCATTTGGTGTGATCTTAAGTGCTTTGGTTGCTGCTTCAACTTTTGCTGGATCATTCCATAAGATCGCAGAACACCCTTCTGGTGAAATAACTGCAAAAACAGAATAACGCATCATAGCAAGTTTATCAGCTACCCCGATAGCAAGAGCTCCACCAGATCCACCTTCACCTATCACGATAGAAACAAGCGGTACTTTAATGGCTGCAAATTCAAAGAGGTTTTTGGCGATAGCTTCACTCTGCCCTCTCTCTTCTGCACCAAGACCTGGGTATGCACCCGGAGTGTCTATGAGCATCAGTACAGGAATGTCAAATTTTTCTGCCATTCTTACTGCACGCAGCGCTTTTCTGTATCCTTCAGGGTTTGGCATACCAAAGTTTCTTTTGATCTTGTTCTTAACACCACGTCCTTTTTGCTCACCAATGAGCATGGTCTTTTGACCATCGATCCAACCAATGTAACATAAAATAGCAGGGTCATCTCTAAACGCACGATCTCCGTGAATTTCATAAGCATCATCCATTAAGTGTTTAATGTAATCCAATGCATAAGGTCTATCAGGGTGACGTGCAAGCTGAAGTTTTTGAAAGTCACTCAATGAGCCAAAAGTCTTGTTGACCTCTTTTTCCAAATCTTTTTGCAGGGTTTGAACTGCATCCATGTTTGCTATGGCATGTGCCGATACAATCTCTTCTTGTATCTTTTCAATTTTGTTCTCAAAATCTAAGTAAGTTGCCATGCATTGATCCTTATATTTTCTTAAAGATAACTACGCCGTTTGTTCCACCAAAACCAAAAGAGTTACTCATCACAGTATTGATCTCTGCTTTTCTAGCTCCAGTAGTAATGTAATCTAGATCACAATTTTCATCTGGTGTTGTGTTATTGATCGTTGGAGGAAGTACACCATCTCTCATTGCCATGATCGAAACAACTGCTTCAATAGCACCAGCAGCTCCAAGACAGTGTCCTACTTGACCTTTGATAGAAGAAACAGGAGGACAATTCTCTTTTCCGCCAAACAGCTCTTTGAGTGCTGCTGTTTCATTTTTATCGTTTACCGGTGTTGATGTACCATGTGCATTTACATAATCAACTTTTGGTTGGCCTGCCATGTTATATGCCATTTTCATAGCTCTTAATGGTCCATCCATTGTTGGTGTTGTAATGTGGTTTGCATCACCACTCTCACCAAATCCAACCAACTCTGCATAGATCGTAGCACCACGTGCTATAGCATCTTCATATGTCTCCAAAACAAGTGCAGCTGCACCTTCACCCATCACAAAACCATCACGGCCAGCATCAAATGGTCTTGAAGCTGTTTGTGGATCGTCATTACGTGTAGAGAGTGCTTTCATCGCAGCAAATCCACCTATACCAGAAGCACAGATAGCAGACTCTGCACCTACGACCAACATCTTATCAGCCGTACCTACCATAATACTTTTTGCCGCTTCACCTATAGCATGTGTACCCGCAGCACAAGCAGTTACAGACGAAAGATTAGGACCTTTAAGCCCTTGATAGATAGAGATAAATCCACCAAGCATGTTTACCAATGAAGACGGGATAAAGAATGGAGAGATTCTTCTAGGTCCTCTGTTTTCACATACGATAGAGTTTTTTTGTATATTTGGCAATCCACCGATCCCAGATGCTGATGCGACACCAAATGTTTCCAGATCTACATCATCCGTTATCTTTGCATCTTCCATCGCTTCTGCTGCAGCTTTAAGTCCGAGTTGAATGAATCTGTCTGCTTTTTTTGCTTCTTTTGCATCCAGTACAGTAGACGGATCAAAATCTTTGATCTCACCAGCTATATTTACAGCATGTTTTTCTGTATCAAATGATTCAATGTTTGTAATACCACATTTTCCGTCTAATATCGCAGAAAATGCACTCTCTTTATCTAACCCTAAGGCATTGATCATTCCAAGACCTGTAACTACTACTCTTTTCACTGGCTCTCCTATCCGTTATATAAAATATATATTAATCTTCTAAGATTAACTTGTGAAAAGACTAATATATATTTTATAGATCTCTAATTAAAGAGATCTATATAGAAAACTATACGTTTTCGATAAACTTGATTGCATCAGATACAGTTGCGATCGCTTCTGCTTGATCATCAGGAATTTCGATATCGAATTTTTCTTCAAGTGCCATAACCAACTCAACAACATCAAGACTGTCAGCGCCAAGATCCTCTACGAATTTAGACTCTTCTTTAACCTCATCTGGGCTCACGTTTAGTTGCTCAACAACTACTTCTTTTACATCATCAAATAATGCCATTGACTACTCCTTAATTTTTATAATAAATACATCAAATTATATCAAAAAAAGTATAAAAAGCTTATAGAGTGCTAATAAAATGGTATATGTGCTTCATGAAATGAATGTTTTGTGTAGAAAAAGAGAAGGATATAGATCATTTAAGTACCTCTATCGATCGGATAGAGGTACTTACAATCTAAAATGTATATTTCAGGTTTGTATAAAAGTAACGTCCTGGTTCATTCATTAACATCACTTCGTTACCCGGTGTCGCTAGGAGTACGAGATCCTTATAGGTATTGGAAACAGCATATGTTTCATCAAATACATTATCTACACCCAATGTCCATTCAAAGCTTTTACCAAACTTCTTACTTGCTTTTAAATTGAGTACAGCATATGCGTCTAATTCTTGCTCACCATTTTCATAGTCTATATTATCCCAATCATTTGCCGCGATCACTTCTGCTCTCAGATTTAACTCTGAATCATAATCATAAATTACAGCTGCATTTAACTTAAATGGAGGGATATCTGCCATATCTGTACCGACCTGTCCTGTTAAAGGCTTATCTTTTTCACCTCTTTGGTATGCCATACCGTAATCAAAATAGAGAGAATCCGTAGCAATATAAGTACCGCTTAGATCAAATCCATATACTGTAGCATCCACATTCTCATATGCATTAACTGCTCCACCCATCATATTTACATTGGATGCATTATATGCGATGTAATCATCAAGCCATGAATAAAAGACCTTTGCTTTGAAACTTGAATTATCAAACTGTTTTTCAATCCCCATATCAAACTCATAGTTCACGGTATTATCTAGATCAGGTGTTCCTACTGTGTTACCCATTGCACTTTTCCAGTAAAGTTCTTTGGCATCAGGAACTCTTGATGATTTACCAAAACCGGCAAAGTATGATGTGCTTGCATCTACATGGTATGTTCCCAATACATATCCGTTAAGCTCATCGTAATCATTTGATTGCTGCGCTGGGTTGGCAGATTCCACTTTAGTATCGTCATATCTAAGTCCAAGATCAACAACAAGCTTGTCCATTTGTATCGTATCTTCTAAAAATAACGCTGTGTTCGTAGTATCAACATCCCAGATACTGTGAAACTTTGCAGCAGGCAAAGGCATATCGTTTCTATAATATCCACCATCCCAGTTTCTAACACTGTGATCAATACCCACAGTTATCGTGTGGTTATCCATATCAAAACTGTTTTTGATCTTTCCACCCTGAGTTTCTGTGGTAAGTGCATGTGTCATATAGTTCACTGCACCCATTTTACGATATTTGGTTGACATAGGATGTTCTACTTCTGATTGGTATACCTGAAGGTAGAGTTCTTTTGAGTATTTTCCAAGATCTTTAGAAATATACTCTATATTATAAATATCAGAATCATCATAAATAGCATCCATTTTTGATGATGGGTATAAGATGTTATCAGATCTGTTTGCTGTATAGCTAAGTCTTAACTCTTGTGTATCGGTGATATCCCAAAATATTTTTGCCATAAGTGTCTCTTTTTCAAAAGCATCCATATCTCTGTATTTATCTTGGTATTGAGCTCCAGCAGGTACATTCCCTTCTGCAATTTCTCTATCAATCTGTCCTGCAAAATCATCACCGTTTCCATCTTCATACTGTTCACCTTTTTCTTTTGAACCTGAGAGTAAAAAACGTACAGATTCTGTTCCGCCACTTAGTGAAAATGCACCTTTTTGATATCCGAAACTTCCTATCCCAAGATCGATAGACCCTTGAAATTCTTTTTCTGGCTTGATCGTATGTACTTTAATATCAGCCGATAGAGCACCAAAATCCTCTACATTAAAAGGACCTTCATTGATCTCAATATAATCTACATTGTTTGTCAATACATGAGATATCGGAGGATCCATTCTGTTTGGACAGGCACCATGCACTTTTGCACCATCGATCGTCACCGAGATATTGTCTTTTTTCTGTCCTCTTACTCGGATATCGTTTGCGATACCTGATCTTCTTATAAGTGAAACACTTGGAGATTGTTTAAAAAGTGCTTCCCCTAAATCTGCAGACTTAATGTCTTCACCACTTACATCTTTAATAACCTGTGTTGTTACACTGGTCTCTACGTCAATTGTTTCTAATGCTACCTGCTCTGCATTCAAGCATAACACGGTTACAAAAGAAAGTACGATACCCTTATTCATCGTCCACTCCTAAAATAGTTTTCGCGATTCTTCCATAGAAATGTTAATTATGTGTTAAATAATGTAAAAGTAAAATTATCTAATTTGATAACGAAGTGTTATATTTACAGTAGCTGGCAGTGAGACAGGTATATTCTTAACGGAGATAGGAAAAGCACTTTTGACGGCATGACGTGCTGAACTGTGAAATACTTTAGGACCATTTAAACGAATATCACTCACGTTACCACTACGGGAAACAGTAAATGTTACTTTGACAGACCCCTGCATTCTTCTTCGTTTTGCTATTTTTGGATAAGATTTATTTTGATTTATCTTTACTCTGACCTTTTTATAAAAATGGTTTACTTTATCTGGATTTGCCTGCGTTTTTTGTGAAGATGCTCTGCTTGGTTTTTTTACCGGCTTTTTCTTTTTAACTATTTTTTTAGGTTTCTTTTTGACTATTTTTTTTACTTCTGGTTTCTTTTTTGGCTTTTCTACCACAGGTTTAGGCAGAGGGGGTAATGGTTCTACTATAGGTTCAGGAGTGGGTTCTTCAACTACTTTTTCTTTTTCCTGAGGAAGAGGTTCTTCTATTACTTCAGGCTCTTCTTCTATTTTTTCAGGCTCTACAGGTTCTTCTTCTTTTACTTCTTCTACAACAGGTGTTTCTTTTACAGGAAGCACTTCAGGTATAAAATCACTTAACATGACCTGCATGACTTTTTCTTCTGATCTTTGGGTAGAGATCTTTGATTGCTGCTGCACATATAAAGTTAGCCCTATGATCGTCGCATAGAGGAATGTGGTACTAAAATAAGATATAAAATGACGATTTTTTAGCATAAGACTCTTTTTTTAATTTGAATTATTCCGGAAAAACGATAAGGAGACAGTTAAAGGGCAGAAGAAACATATCTAGTCACCACCTAAATACATTAGTTTTAGAACCAAAGACGCCCTTAACTTATTTCGACACTGTAAGTATGACTAAGAAGTGTTAACTTAGTGTTAAGTCAAACATGTACTTTTGATAGATCCAAACTGACACATGTACCTTCCCCTTTTTCCGACTGTATATGTATCTCGATACTTTCATCATCACAGTAAGTTTTAACCAAAGAAAGCCCTATCCCCTCTCCATCTTTATGCTCATCTGCCTGATAATAACGTTCATGTACACGTAAAAGTTCCGTAGGACTCATACCAACACCTTCATCTTTTATCTGCAGACTATGCTGATCCAAAGTGATAGTCACAGGTTTCTCTTTTTCAGAGTATTTCATCGCATTGGTCACTATATTGTCAAGCATCTGCTCAAACCCTATCTTATCTACTTCTATCTCATAAGGTTTTAGTGTCAAATAAAAAGTATTGCGTTTTTGCTCTTGAAAAACAGCCACACGCTCTTCCACTATCTTTGCAAGATCAAATTTCTCTTTTTCGATCGTATGCATCTCTTTATGGATGCTATATACCAACTCATCATAGAGTTTTTTAAGCCTATCACCTGCATCTTCTATACGTTCAAGCCGACGCAATGATTTTTCATCTTTCATCTGCTTTTTCAACATCGTACTGTTCGCTTTTATCGTAGCTAAAGGTATATTGAGCTCATGGATAATATTATTAGTCAAGGCCGTGAGTGTCTCTTCCATCTGTTTTTTAGGTGCAAAGATAAGGGTAAAAAGCACATACCCCCAGCCAACGATGGCTAGCAGGACTAACGCTCCTGCTATAAAAAATGTAAATTCATTCAATTTCCAGGACTCTAAAAACCGATGCGTGGCTGCAAGCAAGGTCAAAATAGTGACTAAAAAAATGCCCGTGGCAAAAAGTAACTCTTTTCTCATTCTAAGTCACTTATCCTCATTTGGTATCCTACACCCCGTACATTATGTATCTGTGTAGGAAAATACTTCTTAAGCTGGGTTATATATACCCGTAATGCACCATCACTTGCTTCCTCAGCACTACTCCAAAGGCGTTCTTTAATATGTTCGGTGGTAACAACATTGCCCTTCCCTTCCAAAAGGACCAAAAGAAGTTCACCACCTTTGCTGCTAATGTCCAGTGCTACGTCATCTTTATACAAAGTTTTTGTCAAGATATCAAATTCATATGCTTCTATCGTGATGATCTGTTTTCGTATCTGTCTACGTAATATCGCTTGCACACGTAACAAAAGTTCATCAAGGTCCACAGGTTTTTGAATGTAATCATCTCCGCCCTTTTCAAACCCCTCTTTGAGTGATGCCTTATCTTCTCTGGAAGTAATAAAGATACAAGGGGTATCATCTCCGCTTTCACGTAACTTTTTTAAAAGTTCAAAACCATTTTCATATGGTAGATTGACATCAAACAAATAAAGATCAAAAACATTTTCATAACTGAGATCAAGTGCAGAGTAAGGGTCTAGCACACACTGTACATCATAGCCCTCTTCTTCCAAAAAGTCTTCTAATGTTTCATTAAAAAGTTTATCATCTTCTACTATGAGTATCCGTGCCAAGGCCATTCTCCATTAATCATATCCGGTATTATAACATCATATACCATTATCATGTTATAATACCTTTACAAGGATAACACTCATATATGAAACATTCATTTTTAAAACATACTGAAGGGAAGATCCTACTTTTTGGACTTATGCTCTTAGCTCTATTTTTTATACTTCTTTTTTTATGTGCTATTTTTGAACCTGATCTGATACAGCCATTTCTCAGTATTACTGCCACCAATGTTATATTTGGAAGAATGGCAGGGCTCTCCATAGGCATCGCTTCACAAATGGATATTACACTGCTTGTAGCTTTTAACCTTTTTATAGAATCCATCATGGTTTTGATCCTCTACCCTCTCTTTGTGCTCAGTTGGAACAAGCTTGAACTTATCTCCTATAAACCGCTTAATGATTTTTTAGAGCGTTCTAAAGTCAATGCCGGTAAATATGAGCCTCTTATTAAACGATACGGGATCATTGGACTTATCCTATTTGTACTTACACCATTTGCTATGACTGGTCCGGTAGTAGGAAGTTTTGTGGGGTATCTTATCGGATTAAGACATCGTATGACACTTTTTGTGGTGATCTTAAGTACATTGATTGCTATTATTATCTGGGTCTATTTGATTAAAAATTTTGAAGATATACTTGTGAAGTACAGTGACATGATCATGAGTGGCTTTTTTATCGCTGCCACTCTCATGCTCATATGGTATTTACTAAAGAGACATTTTAGATAATGTCTCTATTTTTTACATAAACATTCCACCGTTTACTTTAAGGGTTTCTCCTGTGATATAAGAGGAGTGGTCTGAGAGTAAAAATGCTACTGCATCAGCTACTTCAGAAGGGTTACCAAATCTTGCCATAGGTATCTTTGCAGTAAAAGCATCTTTAACCTCATCTTTAAGCACATCTGTCATCTCTGTAGCGATGAACCCTGGAGTGATCGTATTAAAACGAATCCCCGATGTCGCTGCTTCTATCGCAAAAGATTTAGTCATAGCGATCGTTCCACCTTTGGATGCAGCATAATTTGTCTGTCCTGCATTCCCTGTCTCACCTACGATAGAAGCGATGTTCACCACAGAACCAAAACGTTTTTTACGCATCACTTTAAGAGACTCGCGACAACCGATAAATGTAGATTTTAAATTTGCGTCTATGACATCCATAAATTGCTCAGATTTCATACGCATAGCCAACCCGTCTTTGGTAATACCTGCATTATTTACAAGGTATGAAAGTTCACCATCAGCTTCTACGATACTCTTCATCGCAGCCACAAATGCAGCTTCATCACTCACATCAAAACCTATTGTTTCTGCTTTACCGCCTGCAGCTTCGATATCTGCTTTTACTGCTTTTGCTTCAGCTTCACCTGAACGAAAATTGACCCATACCTTAAGCCCCATAGCGGCCAAACCTTTTGCGATCTCAGCCCCAATACCTCTACTCGCACCTGTAACCAATACATTTGTACCTGTAAATTTCATTTAACACCTTTAAAAATATTTGAAATATTGTAACATAAATGGTATTTATACCATCTATATAATTGCTTGAAGTATTGACAAAGTCACTACACTCGCTGAGAAAAAAATGAAGAGAGGGAAAAAACCTCAAGAGAAAGACAAACTAGATCAGTTTTACACACATATTAACAATCAAATAATTTGTCCTTGATCTCATCAAAGATCTTATAATCTTCCGGAGTGATCGTGTCAGAATAGATCACGCGATTTAACTGTTCTAGAAGATGAAACTTCGAAAGTTTATCTTCACATAATGCTTCGTTAATATGATCAATTTGTTCATTTAGATCATACTCTTTAGTCATCACCGTATGAAGTACCTCTTTTGCTTCATCTTGTGTACATTCAAAATCTTCACCCATAATATCACAGAAAATAGGTGTCTCTTTTTCTAGATCCCTATTGTCTACCTTGATAATATATGCCATCAAAGCACCAACAGACTCTTTAATTTTCTTTTCCATACATACCTCCTTCTATATAAAACAGAATCTCTTGCTTCATGATACTATGAAAATCAAAATTAGTCAATAAAAAGTACTATATCAGTGCCGTATCCATTTCTGAAGGTATCTCAAGTCCCATCAAGGTCAATACCGTAGGAGCGACATTGTTTAATCCACATCCTTCTTTTACTTCATTCACACCTTCAGCCATGACAAAACACCATACTTCACCGACAGTATGATTTGTAAGTACATGACCTTCACTGTCTTTCATCTCTTCACAGTTTCCATGATCTGAAGTAAGGACAATAGCATAACCATCTTCTTTTGCTTTAGATATGATCTTTCCTAATTCTGTATCAACAGCATTCACGGCTTGGCATGCTGCTTCATAATTACCTGTGTGTCCGACCATATCACCATTGGCAAAGTTCACAACGATGAGATCATAAGATTCATCCATTGCTGTACGTACTGCAGCACCTACTTCAGGCGCAGACATCTCTGGTTTCATATCATAGGTCTTAACATCTGGGCTCGGTATAAGTACACGACTCTCTCCTATATATGGTTCTTCTATCCCACCATTAAGGAAAAAAGTCACATGGGCATACTTTTCTGTTTCTGCTGTATGCAGTTGACGAAGTCCTGCATTGGCTACTACTTCTGCCAAAGTATTTTCAGGTGCCGTTTTTGGGAAAAGTATAGGATAGTCAAAGCTTGCATCATACTGTGTCATGGTCGCTATATGTAAAGGGATATACGTTCTTTCAAAATCATTAAAATCTTTTTTGCCAAGTGCCGTAGTGATCTCACGTACTCTATCTGAACGGAAGTTGGTAACGATCACAGTATCTCCCTCCTTCATACCTTCATACGTTCCAAAGGCAACAGGTTCCATAAACTCATCAAGTTCTTTTTTAGCATAACTTTCATCGATATACTCTGCAACACTCAGTGCAGTCACATTTTGTGCTTCTGCTATAGCTCTGTATCCTTTTTCCACTCTCTCCCAGCGGTTATCTCTATCCATTGTGAAAAAACGCCCACCTATAGTAGCGATAGTAATATTCTCATCACAGATCGCTTCTATCTGCGCTACATAGGTCTTTGCAGAACTTGGACTTACATCCCTACCATCAGTAATGAGGTGTAAATATACTTTTTTACCTTGTTGCTTTGCAAGTTTTGCCAACCCAATGGTATGTTCTATATGAGAATGCACACCACCATCACTCAACAGTCCTAAAAGATGCACACGATCACTTTTTGCCAAAGTATCATTAAGTGCTTCATTTTGACCCATGCTTCCATCTTCAAGTGCCAAAGAGACTTTTACCAGATCCTGATACAAGATACGCCCGGAACCTATGGTCATGTGCCCCACTTCAGAATTTCCCATCTGCCCCTCAGGTAGTCCCACAGAAAGTCCATGTGTAGAGATAAGTGCTCTTGGAGTATTTTGAAAAAGTGTGTCATAAGTTGGTTTTTTTGCATCTTTAAATGCGTTACATGTGCTGTCAGGTTTACATCCGATACCATCGGTGATAATTAAAATGGTTTTTTGTTTCTTCATTACATATCCTGTCACTTTGGAAAGTCTTATATTTAAGGTAGCCTCTAACCATAGGTGATACCCACAATGGACTTTGCAAATGTAAGATTTTGCAAGAGGCTTTCAAGTCCTAGCCAAAGCTAAGACGTAGCAAGTATCTTGTGAAAGATTGCGTTTGCAAAGTACACCCTTCGGGCATCTCTAGCTTTCGCCTATGCGTTGTTACTCTTTTTCAACTTAGCTACGGCTAGGTTTTCAAAAAAGTGCCTAGCCTAGACAAAAGCTAAAAATGTTGTGGATATCACCTATGGTTAGAGGTTACCTTTATTGAAATAATAGTAAAATAAACTTTCTTAAAGATAAAGGGTCCTAATTTAATGTTATATGAACTTTCTCAACTTCTAGATATAAACCTCTTTGGTTATATCTCCGTACGTGCTGGACTCGCCTTTTTTATCGCTTTTATACTCACCCTGTTTATCATGCCAAAATACCTTGCATGGGCGATCTCTAAAAATGCTAACCAACCCATTTCCAAGTATGTTCCTGCACATGAAGGGAAACGACATACACCAACTATGGGTGGAGCTGTTTTTCTTGTTGCAACACTTATCGCTGCACTCATTTCAGTTGATCTGACAAATCCTTATATCATTGGTGGTCTGATCACGCTCATTGGCTTTGGATTTGTAGGCTTAAAAGATGACTTGGGAAAAGTCCTGGCAGGCGATAACTTGGAAGGACTGACACCTAAAGGAAAAATGTTCTTACAGGCACTTGTAGCAAGTGTTGCAACCGGCATTCTTCTTTATGCAGGTTTTCCTACTGATTTCTATGTGCCCTTTCTCAAGACACCTCTTTTTGATCTGAGCTATATCGCCATTCCATTTTGGATACTTATCTTTTTAGCTACGACCAATGCTGTAAATCTTACAGATGGACTGGACGGACTTGCCAGTGTACCTTCTGTGATAGCACTTTTTACCCTGGGTGTCATTGTCTATGTCACAGGACATGCCATCTTTAGTCAATACCTCTTAGTACCCAACATCAAAGGTGTCGGTGAAGTGATGATACTTGCAGCGGCACTTTCAGGTGGATTACTTGGTTTTCTCTGGTACAACTGTTACCCTGCAGAAGTGTTTATGGGAGACACAGGAAGCCTTGCTATTGGCGGTTTTCTTGCTTACCTTGCCATACTTGGAAAAAGTGAAGTACTGCTTATCTTGATCGGTATTATTTTTGTGATCGAAACTGTATCAGTCATTTTACAGGTGGGTAGCTTTAAGCTGCGTGGTGAACGTATCTTCCTTATGGCACCCATACACCATCACTATGAACTCAAAAAATGGGCAGAGAACAAGATCATCGTACGCTTCTGGATGATCGCATTCATTGCTAATATTCTTGCGCTTGTATCCTTTAAGTTTAGATAGAAAATGAAACCAACACTTTTTGGATACGGATTAACAACGAAGGCCATCGCGAAAAAACTGGGTGGAGGATGTACTTTTTTTGATGACAATGTTAAAGAACCCTATATAGATGAAAATGGAAATAAACTCTTTCCTTCACATCTATTTGATCCTGAAGAAAGTGAGCTTGAGGTGACAACCCCAAGCCTAAAACCAAACCATCCACTTATCAAAAATGCTAAAAATCTTCTGAGTGAATATGATTATTTTCAAAAAGAGATGCCCTTTAGCATCTGGATATCTGGCACTAACGGGAAAACCACTACCACACAAATGCTTACACATCTTTTAGAAAAGAGAGGGGCTGTAAGCGGAGGGAATATCGGTACACCTTTAGCAGAGTTAAGTACAGATAATCCTATCTGGGTACTTGAGTCCAGCTCTTTTGCCCTGCATCACACCCATACTGCTTCACCGGATATCTATCTTTTACTGCCTATCACACCTGACCATTTAGACTGGCATGAAACAGAAGAGCTGTATGAAGCAGATAAACTAAAGCCTTTGCTTACGATGAAAGAAGGAGAACTTGCACTTGTACCAAAAGGGCTGAATTTGCCAAAGACAGATGCTTATGTTGTAGAGTATGATAGCAATACATTTTTAGAGACATATTTTAAACTTGACGCCTCCAAATTACAATATAAAGGTGCATTCTTACAAGATGCCTTACTGGCACTTGCCATCACAAAAGTACTTTTTGATGAAGCAGATTATGACCTCATGAACAACTTCACTTTAGATGCACATAGACAAGAAGAAGTACGTGATACACAAAATAGACTTTGGGTCAATGACTCAAAAGCAACAAATCTTGATGCGACCATACAGGCAGTAAAAGGATACTCAGATAAAAAAATTCACCTCATTTTAGGGGGTGATGATAAAGGCGTGGATCTAAGCCCTCTTTTTGAGCTTATAAAAACTTTAGATCTTACATTATATACTATAGGGGCAAACAATGACAAACTTTTGCAGCTCTCAAAAGCCTATAACATTCATGCTGTTGAGTCAAAAACCATTGATGTTGCCATAGAGAAGATCTCAAAAACCCTGGATGAAAATGCTATAGCGCTTCTTTCGCCTGCTGCTGCCAGCTTTGATCAGTTCAAATCTTATAAACACAGAGGTGAAACCTTTAAAGAATTGGTAAAAGATTTAAAAAAATAAAAAAACAGTTATTTTCTTGCCTGTCTTTTAAGTTTAAGCCGTTATAATTCTATCCACTTAAACAGATATCTTCTCTTTAAGACGTGGCTCCATAGCTCAGTTGGTAGAGCAAAGGATTGAAAATCCTTGTGTCGGCGGTTCGATTCCGTCTGGCGCCACCATTTTTCTTAAACATTAACCCACACTTATGATTATTATTAACAAAACCCATTAACAATTCTTAAATATATGTCATTTTTTTCTTAAAATTCCTATTATTTTATATAAATCTTACATATTTAACCCCCAATAGACCCCGTATTTACGGTGGATACAATAAAATATTAACTGATTGTTAACTTTTTATTAATTTAATTGACATCTGTAAACAAAAAATGTTATAATTCCTCGTATTCAAAAAAATTCAAGGAGATTACAATGAAAAAAACATTATTACTTTCAGTAGTAGCGTCAACAATGATTATGGCTGGTGGAGATATCGCTCCAGTTGAGCCAGTAGTAGAAGCTCCGGCTCCAGTAGAAACATCTGCATGGAACTATGGTGGATCTTTAGTAGCCTATACACAAACAGTAGATCAAAACAGTGACCTATTCAGTAGCGAATCAACTTACGCTGCATGGGGTGTTCAACTTGGTGCAACTAATGCTGATTTCTGGGCTGGCGTTGGTGCTGGTGTAGAAGTTGCAGCTATCGTAGCTTCAACAGGTGACGGTGCAGGTTTCTACAATAACGGTGGAAATGCTGGTACAACTTCAGGTGGATTTACTCAAGCTTACTTAACTTACGGAATTGGTAACACTAGCTTCAAAGTTGGTCGTCAAACACTTCCAAAGTCACTTTCTCCATTTGCATTCTCTGAGGGTTGGCAAGTATTCAAAAATACATTTGATGCTGCTTTAGTAGTGAACTCTTCACTTCCAGACACAACACTTGTATATGCATATGTATATAATGCTAACCGTTCAGTTGGTGAGTACCTAAATGAAGACTCATTCCAAAAAGTTGCAGCTTGGGCTGGACTTCCTGCAGAAGATGGTGTTCACATGGTTACTGTTCAGAACAAATCTATTAGCAACACAACAATCACAGGTTCATGGTACCTTGGTTTAGACCACGCTGGTATGGATATTGATAACACAATGCTATGGGGAGATATTACTTATAAAGGTGATGCTCTAACTCTTGGTGTTCAAGGTGGATCAGTTGATGCTGATACTCTAGATTCAACAACTGCATGGGGTGCTAAAATTGCTGGTAACCTTGGTATGTTCAACCTTATGGCTGCATATACATCAGTAGATGATGGTGCTCTTCCAATCGTAAACATGGGTACAGGTGTTAAATCTCCACTTTACACACAAATGGTACTTAACAACGTTGGTCAATACCACGCTGCACCAGGTTCAGACTTCCTTAAATTTGGTGGTTCTGTTAAAGGTCTAGGTGGAACATGGAAAGCATACTACGGTATGGGTGAAAATGACAACAGTCTTGTTAAAGGTGACTACTCACAACTTGACTTAATGTACGTTACTAAACTTACAGAGAATACTAAATTCTTTGCTGCGTATGTTTACACTGACGATGATGGTGTTGCTGGACCAGATGGTAACAACTTCGTACGTTTCTGGGCAAGATACAACTTTAAATAAGCATTACGCTTAAAAAGTTTATCAACCCTTTAGAGTTGGGCTTCTGCCCGACTCTGACCATTATAGAACGCATAAGAAGCAAAGCTCCTTATACTACGTTAACACTAGGTTCTCTTTAGCAGAGTGCTCTCACAACTAGTTGTTCTTCTCTTAAAGTCATTCTTACATTTTTTCAACCTTATACAAACACTTACTATTTGGCTATAATGCTGAAAAAGTTTAATATTAAATGAGTCCCTATGTCTAAAAAACTACACCTTGTCAGCTTAGGCTGTACCAAAAATCTTGTCGACAGCGAAGTGATGCTTGGACGCCTTAAAGAGTATGAGATCACGGATGACAGTACGTCTGCGGATGTGATCATCGTTAACACCTGTGGTTTCATCGATGCTGCCAAAGAAGAGAGTATTAACACCGTACTAAACCTGCATGATGAACGTAAAGAAAACTCCATCCTTGTCATGTCAGGATGTTTGACTGAACGCTACCGTGAAGAACTACAGGCAGATATGCCAGAGATAGATATCTTTACTGGTGTAGGTGACTATGAAAAGATCGATGAGCTTATCGCCTCTAAACAAAGTACCTTCTCTCCGGAAGTCTATCTGGCAACAGAGACATCGGGTAGGGTTATTACAGGTTCTAACTATCATGCTTATATCAAAATAGCAGAAGGATGTAACCAGTCCTGCTCTTTCTGTGCCATCCCTTCATTTAAAGGTAAACTACACTCACGATCACTCTCTTCCATCGTAAAAGAAGTAGAGATGCTTGTTAAAGAAGGTTACTATGACTTCTCTTTCATTTCACAAGATTCTTCTTCTTATGGACGAGACATGAAGATGGCTGATGGGCTCATTGAGCTCATCATAGGTGTTGAAGGTATCGAGGGAGTAAAATCTGCTCGTATCTTGTACCTTTACCCTAGTACTACTACCTTTGCA
>CBFHPE010000022.1:4449-22779 GCA_965657515.1 Sulfurovum sp. | reverse complement strand
GCAGAACTGCCAAAAGGTGCCACACTTTTAGAAAACCCTGTTAACCAAATGCCTGCTTTTGCATTAGATGAACGTTACTTTTTTATGCCAGGTTTTCCAGAAATGAGTCATCCTATGGTAGAAAAGATACTCAGTAAACTGATACCGGAAAATAGAACCTATTACCGATATACGCTCACAGCACTCTGTAAAGAAAATGTGTTTATAGATATCATGGAGAAAATGCCAAAAAATATTGAGTACTCTTCACTTCCAAAACTCTACAGTGATGGATGGAGAGTAACTATATCCGTAGCCTCATATAACAGACAGTTGGCAGCAGATGCATTTTCCATGTATACTGATGTACTTGAAAGCAAAAATATTCACTATGCTTTAGTCGACGAGGCATAATATGACCTACTTGGAAACGCTGAAACACCCTACTATACGTAGACTTTCACTCATTCAACTCATCTCTTATTTTGGGACATGGTTTTCACAAGTAGCCATTTTTTCTATGATAGTCTCATATGGTGCTGATGAGATCACTATTGCATTTACTGCTGCTATGGCAATGCTTCCGGCTGTTATACTTGCACCAGTCATAGGGATCGTCATAGACCGTATACACTTTAAAAAATTAATGCTTATTTTATTGCTGGTAGAAATTTCTATGACCCTTGGTTTTATATTTATAAATTCCCTTGAGTATGTCTGGGTGTTAATGATACTTATCTTTTTGCGTTCTTCTGCTGCATCTATGCTCTTTTCAGCTGAGATGGCTCTTTTCCCAAAATTGGTCTCAGGAGATATGCTAAAAAATACCAATGAGATACACTCTATCATCTGGTCACTCTGTTATGCTTCAGGCATGGCAGTAGGAGGTATCGCAACGCATTATATGGGTTTTGATACAGCATTTATCATTGATGCACTTTTATACTCTACAGCAGTACTACTCTTGCTTGGTTTGCAACTCTCTATAGAAAATATTACACATACAGATTCAAACTGGGAAATGTTCAAAGCCGGCTTTAACTACCTGCTTGCAAACAAGAAGATACTTCATCTTATCCTACTACATGCGGCTATAGGTTTAACCTCTTTTGATGCACTCATTACACTTCTGGCTGATTTTCAGTACAAAGAATTCATTGCAGTGCCTTTAGCCATAGGATGGATGAATGCTACTAGGGCCATAGGACTGATGATAGGACCATTTTTTATCTCTAAGATCATTTCCAAAGAAAACCTACATTATTTCTTTATATTTCAAGGACTGGCAATCATAATGTGGTCACAATTGGAATATAACTTTTATCTTGCTCTTTTTGCACTCTTTGTTACAGGTTTTTTTATCACAACATTATGGTCCTATACTTACCTTCTTATACAAGAAGAGACAGATGCACACTATATGGGAAGAGTGATATCTTACAATGACATGTTCTTCATGCTCTCAAACGTTGCCACTGCACTCTTTATAGGTTATGCATCCAAATGGGGAATGTCACTTTCTAACATTACTTTAACTTTAGGTCTTGGATTTTTCGTTGTTGCGGGGTATTATATCTGGTTCAAGAGAGCATATCTTTAAATACTCTTTTCAATTAAAGAGATCACCTTTTCTATTTCACTCTCTGAAACTTTTCCAAACCTCTTATATATCAGTTTTCCTTTTTGATCAAAGATCAATATATCAGAGTTATCATCTTCAAGGTTCCATGCATTCACCAAGATCTTGTTTTTATCTTTAACATATATTGTGTGTGGAAACTTTTTTTGTTTCTCTTTTAACTTGGCTTCCAAGACAACATTTGGCAGCCAACTGGCAGCAAGGTTTATTATCGCAACAGAGTTTACTTTTTTTCTATCAAAATTTTTAGCTTTTATTGCCTCTGCTAAAGCATTGTTCAAATTTCGTTCATCAGGATCTACATAAAAAAGTGTATATATCTTACCTTGAAGCATAGAAGATTCCCATGCTGTTCCATCTAATTTGCCACCATCTTTGTTTTCCAACGTAATTGATGGTGGTACTTCACCTAATTCAATCGCATAAGAAATAGCAAGCGAAAATATAATAAAAAAAATACTTTTCATGTGGATATTACCTTTAAAAATGATATTTAAATTGTAAGATATATACTTACTAAAAGTCAATCTCTCTTTTGCGATTGTTAAGATAATTATCCACACCTTCTGCAATACCTTTTGCTATAAGGTCCTGGTATCTTGGGGTAAAGAGTCTTTTACGTTCTCTAGGATGTGAGATATACCCTACTTCAACTAGTATGGAAGGTCTGCTTGCTCCAACAAGGACCCAGAAAGGTGCATGTCTTACACCTCCATCTTTTACACCTTTATAGCGGCTATTAAGATTTGCCATGATTCTTCGTTGTACATCAATAGCCAGTTTATTAGATTCAACGATTTTTGGACCGGAAAGTACAGAATCTATGATCACATTACGACTTAGCTTTGTTGTACCCTTTAACACTGACTTGTTTTCTCTTTGGGCAATACGCTGGGATTTGGCATCTCTTGTGTTTTGTAAAAAAAATGTTTCTACACCATGTATCTTATTTTGCTTTTTCTTAGGTACTGCATTTGCATGAATAGAGATAAACGCCACAGACTTCTTTTTATCAGCGATCTTTGTACGTTGAGGAAGCTTCAAAAAACGGTCTGTGGTTCGTGTCATGTAGACAGGATGACCTCTTTTTTTGAGTTCTTTTTCAAGTTTTTTTGCAATTTTCAGTACGAGATCTTTCTCCCTTTTCCCACCACCTATAGCACCTGTATCATGTCCACCATGACCAGCATCTATCACAATAAGTTCGTCCCTATGTGAGTTTACAGGTTTATAGGTTTTTTTCTTATAACTTCCAGAACTTTTGACCTTAGGTAAAGAGATATGGTATGTTCTTTTTGATAAGTGTGGTTGATAGGCTGACGGCTTTTTACCTTTTACCCCTTTTACAACCACACGTACTTTATTTTTACTATTTTGTGCTATACGAACTTGCTTACCTAATCCCAAGGGAACCTTACTATGTGCTAAACGTGTGTTTTTAAAATCGTAGATATCACGATGAGGGTTAGAGAGAGTAAAATGTTTTACATTACTTTTTTTAAAATTGCTCGAAAAAGTGAGACGAAGTTCACCTTTTTTAACAATCGCCTTCTTCATGTAATTCACTCCTGAGAACAGTAGTGTATTGATAATAAGTGTGAGAAAGAAAAGACGACCAATTATCGACATATGTTACGCATCTTCTCCGTTCATTAACTTATGCATAAGCTCTTTAACCGTAATGATCTCTTCAAGACGATAACCATTTGCACCAGTGAAGAAAAGACCACTCTCTACAATACCGTCATAAGCATCTGAAAGTCTATCTGCAATACAATAACCCACTATTTTTGCTTCTTCTCCACGGTTACATGGTGCAACACAATTAGAGATACATGCTACTTTAGGTGCTTGTTTTTTCTCTATGTCTTCATGAAGTTGTGTCTTCACACCACGAGCAGGATACCCCACTGGAGACTTAAAGAGTTTAATATCTTCTTCTTTGGCCTCTATAATGATATCTTTCATTGCTTGACTTGTATCACATTCAACGGTACCAATGAAACGTGTACCCATTTGTACACCAGCTGCACCAATTTCCATCATCTTTACGATATCATCATGGTCCCAAACACCTCCTGCTGCAATGATAGGCATAGAACCCCAGTTCTTCGCCTCTTCAACGACAGGCCCAAGTATGTTTTCAAGTTGATTTTCTTCCATAAAACATTCATCATACTTAAATCCCTGGTGTCCTCCAGAGAGTGGTCCTTCAACGATGACAGCATCAGGAAGTCTATCATGTGTTTTTTTCCAGCGTCTACATAAAATACGCAATGCTTTAGCTGTAGATACGATAGGTACAAGTGCCACATCCGGATAATTTTTGGTAGCTTCCGGCATAGTCAGAGGAAGACCTGCACCAGTGATGATAATATCTGCACCCGCTTTACATGCATCTTCAACCACACGGTTGTATTCGCTCTGAGCATACAGTACATTTGCAGCAAGTGGTGCATCTCCACAAATTTCTCTGGCATTATCAAAGATCTTTTTCAATGCAGGATAAGAGTAGAAGTTTATAGCTTCAAGTGGTCTCTCTTCTTTACCAACTGTTTTTTCAACATAAGCTCTTTTTTTATAAATACCTGTTCCAACAGCAGAGATGACACCAAGTCCACCCTCTTTACTTACATTGCCTGCAAGTTGATCCCAAGAGATTCCTACACCCATACCACCCTGTATGATAGGTTTCTCTATAGTGTACTTACCAATATTGAAAGACTTAAATTCCATTATTTCACCTTTACTTTTGCAAATCTCTTTTTACCTACTTGCAAGATATACTCACCAACATCCAAATTAAGCTTATCATCACTTATTTTTTTCTGATCTATACTTACAGCATTTTGTTTTATATCACGTCTAGCCTGTGAAGTAGATGTTTCTAATCCAGCATCTAAAAGTGCTTGACATATCCAAATACCCTCTTCCATCTCAAATTCAGGTATATCCGTAGGTATATTCTTTGTCTTAAAGACAGAGTTGAACTCTTCTTTAGCTAGTGTAGCCAACTCTTCATTATAAAACCTTGTGGTTATCTCCAAGGCAAGGTTTTCTTTTGCAGTTTTTGGATGAACTGTGCGAGATGCAACATCCGCTTTCAGTTTTTCTATGTCCACAAGCGACATTTCACTTAACAGTTCATAGTAACGCCACATTAAATCATCTGATATAGAGAGAACTTTCCCATATATATCTTTAGGTTCATCAGTAACACCAATATAGTTACCTAATGATTTACTCATCTTTTGTACACCATCAAGCCCTTCTAAAATAGGCATCATTAAGACAGCTTGCTGCTTCTTGACCTCATAAGCCTTTTGAAGTTGTCTTCCCATCAGTAGATTAAACTTCTGATCTGTTCCACCTATCTCAATATCACTTTTAAGATGTACAGAATCATATCCTTGAAGTAAAGGATACATAAATTCACTAACTGCTATAGGGGTATTTGAAGCATATCTTTTTGAAAAGTCATCTCTTTCAAGCATTCTGGCAACAGTCAAATTGGATGCCAGTTGTAACATACCATCTGCACCTAAATGTTCTAACCAGTCATTGTTGTAAACGATCTCAGTTTTACTCTCATCTAATATCTTAAATGCCTGTTCAGTATAAGAGACAATATTTTTTAAGATCTGCTCTTTTGTCAGAACCTTTCGTGTAACACTTTTACCTGTAGGATCACCGATCATTGCAGTAAAGTCACCGATCAAAAACTGAATACGTCCTCCATACTTCTGAAAAGTAGCTAGCTTTTGTAATAGTACAGTATGCCCAAGATGAAGATCTGGTGCTGTTGGATCAAAGCCAGCTTTCACCGTATAGGTAGTACCATCATCATAATATTTTGTCACGAGTTTCTCTATTCGCTCCATATCTATGATTTCTGCTGTACCTCTACTTATCTCTTCCAATGCTGTTGCTATCATCTATCTCTATCCTTATTTATTATATGCGTCATTTAAACTTATTATCTCGATGAGTTTAAATTTTTGTGAAATTCTATCTTCTAGTTCCTGTTTTTTAGCCTCAGCACTCTCTACTTCGATCTGACAGAACTCAGCTTGCTCTGAGTTTCTTATTCCAAGTTCAATACTAAGTATATTGAGATCCAATTCAGAAAGTTTTGCCAACAGATCAGCCAAGATACCTTTTTGATTTTGAAGACTGATCGTTAAACGATATCTCGAGAGTTTAGATGAACGCCAGCTCACATAAAGCATCTCTTCATTCGCTAAAATCTTTTCATAGGCTTTCTTACACAATTTATGGTGTATAATAGCCTTTGTCCCCTTATAAAATGCAACGATCTGATCACCTACTTTAGGATGACAACAGTAATCAAACTCTACACCATCCAGAGGTCTGTTTGTATAAAATTTAAAGTGCTCAAGCTCTTTGATCCTTGGTTGTTTATACCCTTTTTTAAGGAGCTCCCAAAAACGTACCTCTTTTGCACCAATATAGTCTGCAACCTGATGTATCATTTCTCTAAAGAAATCAAGTTGTATAGGCAGTTTATGTATTGTAGTATCCTGATCGATATTTTGCACAAGCTCTTTCATCTCTGCACTTTTTTGGGAAAATAATGTACCTAGAATGTTATATGCACTTAAATTGTCAGACTCTTTGATACGTGCTCTACAAGCAGACCTTATACCGTCTTGTGCTTTAGATGTTTTCACTGTATCTATCCAAGAACAGTAAAGATGAGGTTTGTCATCTTTTAAGATATTAACAATATCACCGTTTTTTAAGATCGTTAAAAGTGATGCTTTTTGTTTATTGATCAATGCTTCTTGAGCATTTGCACCTACTTGTGAATGAATGGCATACGCAAAATCAAGTGCAACAGACCCTTTTGGTAAAGTGAAATAATCTCCTTTAGGGGAAAATACCGTAATATCTTCAGAGAAAAGGTCTGACTTTGCTAATTCATAAAACTCTTCTATGGATTCATTTTGATAATGCAAACTCTCTAACCAACCGAGGTTCACAGAGTTATCTCCACCTTTATACTTCCAGTGTGCAGCAACACCATACTCAGCAAGTTTATGCATATCCTCTGTACGTATTTGTGCTTCTAAAATACCTTCTTCATCAAACAATGTTGTGTGTATTGTTTTATATCCATTTTCCTTAGGCACAGCTATATAGTCTTTAAATCTTGCAATAAGAGGCGTAAATCGCAAGTGCATAAGCCCTAGTACTCTGTAACAATCTATTGGATCTTTTACGATAATACGAATAGCAAGTAGATCAAGTACTTCTTCTATACTCACACCTTTACGATGCATTTTAAGATAGATCGAATAGTAATGCTTCACTCTACCAATGATCTCAAACTCATCTTCTTTAAAACCATCTTTCTCCATAGTGTCTTTTACATTTTGTATAAAGGCATTCAGTTTAAATTGAAGGTTTTGCGCATTCGATTTGATATAGGTATCTATTTTTTCATAGTCATCAGGATAAATATAATAAAAACTTAGATCTTCTAAATGATTTTTAAGTCTTGATATACCTAGCCTGTGTGCGATAGGTGCATAAACAACTATGGTCTCTTCGGCAATTCTTTTTTGTTTTTCAGGATGTAAGGCATCAAGTGTCAGCATATTATGAAGTCTATCACAAAGTTTGATGACCAGCACACGTACATCTTTAATGGAAGCAATGAGCATTTTTCGAAATGTTAATGCTGAGTTGATGAGTCTCTCATCTGAACCAGACGGTACAAGTTCTTCATCTCTTATCTCAACGATCTTTGTCAAACCTTCAACCATGTGCGAGACATCATCGCCAAAGGTTTCAAGTAGATCTTCTATGGTATAAGGTGTATCTTCCACAACATCATGTAAAAGTGCTGCTTGTACCATCATTTCATCATTGGAAAATTTTGCAGTGATCGCTGCTACAAGTATAGGGTGCACTATATATGGTTCACCACTTTTACGAGTCTGGCCTTCATGTGCCTTGAGTGCAAGTTCTAAGGCTTTTTTTGTTTCAGGCAGAGGAGAGGGGATCTCCTCCCAAAGAAGGGCTTTTGCCTCTTCTATCGTATTTATATTTTTAGCTTTATGAAGAAAAGCATCCAAGAGGATCTACCCTTCTAAACTTACTGTGATCTTACCTTCAGCGATTTCACGAAGTGCTACATCCGCATACTTCATACCTGATATATCAATATCTAAAACAGTTTCTGCACCTTGTGCAATAGCTTCTGCTCTTTTCCCTACTGCATTAGCAAGAAGGTATTTATCATAATCTACTTTTTCCAATGCAAGTGCTGTTAATTGTTCTGTTCTCATTTTATTTCCTTTGAAAAATTTTATTCATTTTTATAATCCGACTAGTCGAATGAGCCTACTGCTGAAGTTGTCTCAGTGACAACAATCTCTAAAATAAAATGTGCTTAAACGCACTTTTTATTTCAGAGACATTAATGGACTTAGTTCATTATGTGTTATTTCACAATGGAACATAAGCTCATATTACCTTGCATAATTGATAAAAGATTCCCTTTTTCAAACATATTACACACAACGATCGGTAATCCATTTTCTTTTGCCAAGGCAATAGCTGTATCATCCATCACTTTAATATGGTCATTAAGTGCCTGATCATATGACAATGTCTCAAGTTTAACTGCATCATCGAATTTATTTGGATCTTTATCATACACACCATCTACTTTAGTTGCTTTAATAAGAAGTTCAGCTTCTATTTCTGAGGCTCTAAGTGTGGCTGCTGTATCTGTCGTAAAGTAAGGGTTACCTGTTCCCCCTGCAAAAACAACAACACGTCCTTTTTCCAAGTGACGTCTCGCACGACGTACGATGAACGCTTCACCGATCTCCTGCATATCTATCGCAGACTGGAGTCTTGCATTCAGTCCAGCATGCTCCAATGCTTCCTGGATAGCCACACCGTTGATCACTGTTGCAAGCATACCCATATAATCACCAGATGTTCTTTTTATGATCCCGTCTGCTGCTGCAGATACACCACGAATAATGTTACCACCACCTACAACAATACCTACTTCAACACCGGCATCTACAAGTTCTTTTATCTCACCGGCAATAAAATTAAGGATCTGGGTATCGATCCCATAACCTTCTTCACCAGCCAAAGCTTCACCAGAAAATTTTACCAAAACACGTTTAATCACAGTTAGCCTTTATATATAATTTCGCGATTATATCTAAAGGTTGGTTAGGAGGGGTTGAAAATTAAATTCGTTTATATTTTGATCAGTCTTAACGGGTTAATATGTTTAGAATTTTTAGTCGCTTGAAAAATAAGTTTTTCATTGACTTTTCCTACCACATAACCCTTCTTGATCTTCGCACCTACACGTATTGTTGGGGCAATTTTAGAGAGTCCGGCATAGACAGTATGTATTTTGCTGCTGTGTAATACAACAACTACATTACCTAACATACTGCTTTTCCCGGAGAAGACCACCTTACCATTCAAGACATTTTTAACTTTTGCATTTTTTGTTTTTGATTTTAAAGTAATGGACTCATTAAAGATCTTAATTTTATAAATAGGATCAATATAGGTCCCAAATTTCTTGATGATCTTTGCACTTGAAAGAGGAGATATGGTTTTTTTTCCTCTGTAAGCATATGTTTGAGATTTTTTATAGGAGGAGTTGACCTGTCGTACTTTTTCACTCTCTTTATAGACCTTTTTCTCTTCTACTTCTGCCTCTTTTGCCGCTATGCGTGCTTCCGCTTTTTCTTCTTTTGTTGTTGCTTTACGCAGTGCTTCTTTGGCTTTTCTGGTTTTTGCCCGTGCTAAAGCTTTTTCTTCACGGACTTTTCGTTGTCTCTCTTTTTCAAGACGCATTGCTTTTTTTCTTGCTGCGGCACGTTTACGTGCTTCTTCAACTTCTTTTGCATGTAAAATATTTAACTTTGCCAATGTAGCACGAAGAGAGTTCTGTTTATCTTCGATCTTTTCAAGCTTGGCATTATATTTTTCTTCATCTCCAGAGAGTTTCTTTCGAAGTTTCTCTTTAGCTAATTTCTTTTGTGCATAACTCTCTCTCTTTTTAACGATCCGCTCTATTTCACCTTGTCTTTTATTACGTAGTTTTTCTTTTTTTCTTTTACTTTTTTTTAATGCGAGTATATCCGTTTTGAGTGTTTCCAGCACTTTTGCATTCTGCTTTTTATAGGCACTATAAACTTCATGGGAAAGAATGGATTTTTGGGTAGGTGCATGAGAGTGTTCCATGGCAAAAACGATAGAAAACTGTTCAGACAACAAAGAGATAAATACCTTTGCCTTGGCTTCTAATTCTTTTCCCGTTTCCAACAACTCTTTGTCAGATCTCTTTAACTCAACTTTTAATTTTTCATACTGTTTTTGTGTCTTTTCCTGATCTTGTTCAAGATCTGCTATCTTTTTTTCAAGATAAACAATATCTTTTTCGGCCGACTTGATATCTTTGGCTATTTTATCCAGTTTACGGCTTGCCTTTTTTTTAGCAGACGATGTTGCTGAGAGATTTTTCTTTGAATTCTTTATCTTAGAAGTCGTTGATGCTCCATAAACCAAACCGATGGTTACAAAACAAAGCAAGATAAAGGATCTCACTCCTGAACTCCCTTGCTAGAAAATACCACTGAGTAAACAGCCATAATGACAATAAACATTGCTGAACCAAATAAAATACCTATATCATTCAACATAAAAAGTACTTCCTGATTCTCCACCATCATATCTATACCACTATGTGCCGCCCAATAGAACTTTATATAATAGAACATGGCACTGACAAATATTGTGGCAAAAATCGCATCTATAAAAGCTACTTTAAAAAGTATACCTGATCTGAGCATTAAAGGTGCACCAAATATCTCCATAACCTGCATACGCTGTCTATGTGCATACTTCCATATTTCCATTTGTTTGATAATAAGGAAAAGACTTACCACAGCCATAAATACGATAAATATTTTTAATGCAAATTTAATAAAAGAAAAAAGTCTATACGCTGAACTGTACGAAGTACCAAAGGTCTCAACTCTCTTGATATTTGTATCAACTTCAAGATCTTTTTTGATCTCTTCCAAAGCAGAAGTATGCAGATATGCATCCAAACTTAAATTATAGAAGTAAGGCAGTGCATCAAGTATTTTTTTACTATTGCTATCACTGACACCCTTGATAACCTCAGAGACGATCTCTTCACGTTTTATCTTTTTACTAGCACTTATATGTTCATTAAGTGCGGAAAATGCAGAGAACTCCATAGGTTTTTTCGTTACCACAAGCATCGAATAACCCTCTTTTAAACCTTTTTCATAAGAGTCAGTTGTGCGGTCGAACACCAAGTAGAACTCAATACCCAACAAAATTGCCATCAAAGGCAATATAAACATAAGATGATCTTTAATGGACTTCATATACACCCTTGCTCTCTATGATAAAATGTCTGTACGGCAGTGAAAAAATCGTAGGTATTTTATGTGTTACGACCAATACTGTTGTATCAAGTTGTTGACATGCATTTTCCATCAGGTCCCAGATGACATTTGAAGAGTAGTCATCTAGGTTACCTGTTGGTTCATCTGCCAGTATTACCACAGGGTTTTTAGCCAAAGCCCTTGCTACACCCACACGTTGCTGTTCTCCACCTGAAAGTTCCAGAGGATACTTCTCTGCATGGTCTGTAAGCTTAACGTGACTAAGAAGCCTGCGTGCCTGTGTCTCCTGTACTTCTGTAGAATACCCTGCTATCATAAGGGGTAACACAACATTCTTTGCTACTGTCCATTCATTGACAAGCTTATAGTCCTGAAAAATGATGCCCATATGTGTTCTAAGTTCTTGCAGTTTTTTCGGTCTTATGTTAGCTAGATCTAGCCCACCCACAACAAGGTTTCCCTCACTTGGTTTGATCTGTCCATAGAGTGATTTTAAAAGCGTTGATTTACCCGAACCACTTGGTCCTGTGATAAAAACAAATTCACCTTTTTTAATACTGAAGTTCGCATCATTAATGATCACTTTATTATCATAAGCGAGCGTAAGGTTTGAAGCACGTATCACATTAGACATTTTCTTCTCCCTTTAATTGCTCTATGAGTTTTTGGTGTGCCTGAAAATTCACAGTTGTCTTCACAGGTGGTGAAACAAAATATCTGCAACTCTCTTCTTCCACTAAAATATATTTGTGTTCAGGTCTGTCAAAACTGCCAAAAGCACACTTGATGAACAAACTTTTATCCGATATCTGGTACAAACGCTCAAAATGCACAAAATATCCATCATAGACCAGTGCTTTTTTAGGCAGTCGATTCTCTATATCATGGGTATATTTTACATCATTAAAATTAAAGTCAATGATTACATGTTTTTCTTCCGATATTTCGGTAGCTTTTACATACACATCATAAATATCTTTTTCCTGTTTTAGCCATCTTGCTTCATATTTACTGGTCACTTCCAAAGCTTCATTTTTACGAACTTCCACTTCAACTTTTGGTACAGAGAAAAAGGTCTCTAAAGCATACCAAAAGTAGTTATCACTGTCTGTTCTAAGCTCTAAACGCCCATCCACACCTAAAACCCTCATAGACTCATCTAAAAAACTTTTTGATATGACCCTTCTATGGGGTTTTTTGTCCCATGGGACAGGAAAGTGTACAAATATTTGTGAACAGATGTTTGAAGGTAACATTTCTAAAAAGAGTCTTGCATCATAGTTCACTACCCAAATATTATCAAGTTTCTGCAATTCTATCTGTTTAAGTACCTGCTGTGCAGAGGGCGTATGTATCTCTAGTCCTATAAACAGTGTATCAGGATTCTTTTTTGCCTGATGCAATAAGTGTCTGCCTGAACCAAATCCTACCTCAACAGAAACTTTATCTTTTGTGTAGGTGATATCTTCAAAATCTTCTATTTTTTTAAAATATTCTGAAGAGAGTGCTGGCTTAACATTTGACATAGCGATGTTTGAATCACGTACTTCCAGATTTAACTCTTTAGAAACCGTACCTAATGCTTCTTTTAAAATGTTTACTTTCAGTGGTCTGGTGACCTTATCATACTTTAACAGATAAGCTTTTTCATCCGGTTTAAGTTGCAAGAGGAACTCTTCACCTGCATGTTCTACTTCTATGATAATATCATCAGAGGTAAATGCCTTAGCAACAGATTTCATAATGCTGCTTTTTTCTATCTGTTCTGCTAGGTTTGAAGTGTCAAAAGGAGTGACTTTTAAATGGGGCATGGGGTTCCTGCTTAAAATGAATTAAAAGTGATTAAAGAGAGATCCCATTGTCTGAGGATTGATTTTTTCATCAACTTCACTTTGATCAAAATATTTAGATATATACTGCTTCATATCATCGAAAAGCGGAGCAATAAACTCCATCTTCTCACCACTCATCGGATGAGTCAAATATAATAAATATGCATGTAAATTTACTCGTGATATTTTATCTCTTTTGGTCTTAAACCCATATAAATCATCACCCAATATATGCCGTCCCAAAGTGTTAAGATGCACACGTATCTGATGGGTTCTCCCAGTAAAAAGTTTTGCAGCGATCAACTCTACATCATACTTTGTCTGTGCCAGTTTCACAAAAGCTGTTTTTGCACTTTTCCCATGTTCAACAACATCCATTTTAAGTCTGTTGTTGGGATTTCTACCTATAGGTTTATCTACCGCAATATCATCTTTTAATGGACAGTCTATCAAAGCTAAATAGTAGCGTCCCATACTCTTATCCTGTAACTGTTCACTAAGTTTCTCATGTGTTTTATTATCTTTTGCTACGACCAAGGCGCCAGTAGTCTCTTTGTCTATACGGTGTACGATACCATGACGCTCTTCACCAGAAATAGTAGAGAGTGAAATACCTTTATGTATAAGCCAATCTACAAGCGTAGGTTCTTTCACTGAAGGTGCAGGATGTACCACCAGGCCAGAAGGTTTATTGATCACTAAAAGATAGTCATCTTCATAGAGTATCTCTACATCAAAATCTATGGGAGGTGCCACACGTTTTTCAGCCTCTTTAAATAAATAAGAGACTTCATCACCCTCTCCTACTTTAAAGCTTGTCTTCGTTACTGTTTTATCATTCACAGTCACAAGACCGTCTTTTACAAGTTTTTCTACTTGATTACGGCTTACATTGAGTGTTTGCGCCAAGATTTTATCAATACGGCCTGCAGTATTGACAATAAATTGTGTTTGATCAGTCATCCTTGTTACAAGGTTTATCTGCCAAAAACTGTCCTTGTATCCAACCTTGCTTCCTACCTACAGATACCTTACACCATACAGGGTTTTTCCATTCAGCATATCTACGTTGTTTTTTATCCATACTATCAAGCTCTTTTTGTGTAATGTCTCTTATACAACCCATATTTTCTACACAGTCACCGTTTGCAGCAAATGTATGTGTTGTTTTTGATTTTCTGTCTCTTTTTTCATGCAGCATTAATACTTCACAATTCTTCATCAGCTCCACTCTTAACTCTTTTGGATTGATAATTTCCATACTTTCTCCACTCTGCGCAAAAAGAGCTATATTTAAGGCTAACATGGCCCATAAGATCTGTTTCATACTTTATCCTTCAATATCATCTCTATCCCAACGTTCTGGGTCTAAAAATGTGTCATCATGTATATGTTTGAATGATGCCCTAAACATCTTAAATATATCTTTATTATCTGATTCAAGTCCAGCCAACCACTCTTTTGTTGCCGCTCTAGCATGTGGCATCTTCACATCTTTAAGCATAGCAGGACACGCTTCATCACCGATGATCTGTAAGTTATTCTCTTCAGCAAAATCACGCAACTGCCGCTCTCTAGCCTGAATAAGTGGACGAATGAGATGCACACCTCTACTTGTTTTATAAATAGGTGCTAACGCTCTCATACTTCCATTGTAGAACATATTCATAAAAAAACTCTCAACTGTATCATCAAAATGGTGTCCAAGCGCAATTTTATTAAAACCATGTTCTTCAGCGTAAGAGTATAAAGCCCCTCTTCTCATACGTGAAAAGTAAGAACAGAATGAAGAATTTTCACGTATAGCATCTTGAGAGACATCAAAAATATTGGTATCAAAGACCGTATGTTTTATCTCATATTCTTCACAATGTTTCGTCAAAAACTCATAATGCTCATCAGGCATACCATATTTTATCGTACATGCTTCAAATTCAAAACGAAAAGGCGCATGGCGCTGTACATGTTTTAATGCATGTATAAGAGCAAGAGAATCTTTTCCTCCACTAAGCCCCACAAGTACTTTGTCACCCTCGCCTACAAGTTTGAACTCAGCATTGGTCTTACCGACTATTTTGAGTAAACGTTTACTCATAGGAATGGTTTTTGCTTTAGAGCGTCTTTCGTTATCGTTCACAATATTCCTATTTTTGAATGGCATCTACCATACTTAAGATAAAGTCTGCAGAAATTTTAGCCGAAGACTCAAGAAATTCATCAAAGTTAAAACTCGCATCCATATCTGCTGAATCAGAGATAGCACGTAAGATAAAAAATGGTACTTCAAGTGCAGAACATACTACTGCCACAGAAGCACCTTCCATCTCTAGAGCATCCGCTTTAAAAGTATCACCTATCCAATCTTTACGCTCAGGATTAGCCACAAACTGATCACCCGTAGCAATGACACCCTCTTTCAGTGTCAAACCTTTCGATCTAGCTACTTCTTTAGCAGTATTTCTTAAACTTACATCTGTAGAGATACACACTTCACCTTCAGGGACATATCCATAAGGATGCCCAAATGCCGTAATATCTAGATCATGCTGACACAAACCATCTGCAATGATCAGATCACCAATATTAAGCTCACTTGAAATAGCCCCAGCTACACCTGAAAATAGTAACCTATCACAACCAAACTTCTCAATCAACATTGTAGCAGTCAATGTAGCAAATACTTTTCCTATCTTAGAGTATGCTACAACAACCTCTTGCCCATTATATGAACCTTCATAATATGTATTAGCTCCATATACAATCTGCTTAACATCATCCAATTTAGAAACAATAGGCTCAACCTCTTCAGGCATAGCCCCCATAATAGCAATTTTCATAAAAACCCTTTTAGTGGCAAAGCCACATCTATTAATCACGCAACGCGTGCACTTGTCGTGGCGAACGCCCTTGAAAGCAAAGCGATTCGAGAGCCACGACGCTTTTTTGCTTCGTTTTTTCTAAAAAAATGAAGAGAGGAACAACGCCTCAATCAAACTAATTGGAAATTTAATAAATCAAATCCAAAAATTATGCTAATTCTTTAATAGCTTTTATTGTAGCCTCAAGAGAAGCCATATCCGAAACATTAAAATGAGGCTTCTTCGTAGCCTTACGATTCAACCCTTTAAGCACATTCCCATTCCCAAACTCAATATAACAATCCACACTATCGTCTATATTTGCCATTGAGTGTTTATACTTTACAGGCAATACTAACTGTTTAGGTAAAAGAGCTAAAGCTTCCTCTTTGGTACTGTATGGCTCAGCTGTTACATTTGAGATCACCGGTGCTATAAAATCATCTTTAAGCATCTCTTGTAACTTCTTTTCCAATGGTGCAGTTGCACTCTCTAAAAGTGGACAATGAGAAGCCACAGACATATCAAGTAACATCGCTCTTTTTGCACCAGTCTCTTTAAGTACAGGTACAAGTGCCTCAAGATCGTTCTTAATTCCAGCAATCACGATCTGCCCATCAGCATTATAATTTACAGCCCATACCTGTTTACCTTCATTACGCTGTGCTTCACACACCTCTTCTACTGCTTCATCTGAGAGTCCAAGACTAACAAGCATTCCAACTGCCTGTGTTGAACATGCTTCTGCCATAAGTTTACCTCTAAGGTTAACAAGTTCTACTGCATCTATAGCATCTAAAGCATTTGAAGCTACAAGTGCAGTGAATTCACCAAGAGAGTGTCCCATAGTAAGTGCTGGTTTGATCTGAGTAGCATCCGTAAAAAGTTTATGTGCTATGGCACCTACAAGTAAGATAGCTGGTTGTGTAAATTCTGTTTGACCTAACTTATCATTCTCTTCAAACAAAAGATTTTCAAAATTTATACCCGTTCTACTACTGGCTTCTGCTACCATCTGTTTTGCTATATCTGAGTTATTAAAAAAGTCTTGTCCCATCCCTACAGATTGAGAACCCTGTCCCGGAAATAAAAATGCACATTTGATTGACATACGTGTCCCTTTGAAGTAATTTACACGTATTTTACCATGTTTTAATTACACTATTCATCACACAACTATTGGATGTACAGTTGTCATCTTTTATGAACTAATAAAAAAGTATAAATGGTGAATCTAAAATACATCTATAGTCCTCAGGTAGAAGATCCAGATAGTGGTATTGAACTTGAAACTGCATTTGGAGGTATACCTGAGGAGTGGGAATATCCTAACTATCTTGTCAGTAAAGAAGATTTTGAGATTTACGATGAAGGATAATACATCATCTCAAAACCCTATATATGTTTTTTTATCTCTTTGATAACTTTTTGTAGTTCAATATGATAACGTCCCGGGTAAATAGGCAACATATCCAGCTTATCATAAACAAAGATAAGACTGACGATATCTGCAAAATTTAACATACTATCTGCACCGATAACTCTGGACTGTTTTTCCAAATCTATACAGAAATCTTTTATCTTAGTAATGGATTTTTCTTTGACTATATCTCTAAAGTATATATCTGAACGATCAAAAGTATCTAAAAAATGTTTTAACTCTTTCTTATAGACTAACCCTAATCTTTTTGCATTACTTTTACCCACCTCTACATCTAAAACCTTAGCCTGCTCTCTTTTTTTAGCTTCGATCGTATCTTGGATCTCACTTTTTACGCTTACTTTTTTCTCTTTTTCAAGCTCACGTTTCTTTTGTAATGCTTTTTTCTTAGCCAGTTGAATACTTTCAAATTCCGGATCAAATATTTGCACTATAAGATTATATATACTCTCTTGTGTAATAGGTTTACTTAAATAGGAGGAAACAAATTCAATCTTGTTATTTTGTATCTTCTCTTTCCCTTTAAGTATAACTAGTCTGAGATTATCTATCTCTTCAGCTTTAACAATAATTGGACCTACTTCTTCTGTAAACATAATTTCTTCTGTCAGGAAAATATCATATTTACCAAGATCACTTCCATTTTCTTTATAAGCATCCAAACCTACATCCACATCATATTTAAAATAATGGAATAATTTTTGGATACTTCTGGAGATTTTTTCACTTTCACAGATTATTAAAACTTTTTTATCTAACATATTGTCATCAGGTAGTCTATAATGACGTCTAAATCCTAATTCGTTTATTTTAAAAGGTATATTTAGACTCACATCTGAAAAATCATCATCTTTATAAACGATTTTACCGCCAAGATATTCAAGGTCCCTGCTTAAATTTGTTTCCAAATAAGCTAATACTTTTTCTTTACCTATTCCCGTCTCTTTGATCCTAAAAGAGATGTCTTCTTCAAATAAGAAATCATTTGGTGCAGATAATGATAATAAAATTTCATCTCTATCACTATCTTTAATAACAAAGGTAAGCATTTGCGTGAGTAATTTCAAGAGTACCGTTGAGTCACCTCTTAACTCTTTAGGTATATGTTGATCCATGTCAAAGACAAGTTCAA
>CBFHPE010000022.1:0-4439 GCA_965657515.1 Sulfurovum sp. | reverse complement strand
ATATCCGATTGATATCAAAAACTGTTTCTATATCCGTCATGCACACTCTCCCTATGGTATTTCTTTAATTCTGATATCATATCAGATATTCGGTAAGTTAGCAATATATTGGGAAGTTTTTGTGATAGATATTAAGGAAATGTACCAAATTAGATAGGTAAAAAAAAGAAACGTCGATCTTTAAAAAAAACCGACGTCTAAATGTCACTTTAATGACATATAAACGTCATATAGATGACATATGGGAAAATGATCAGATCTTAGTGACAACCACATCCTGTTCCACAAGACCCACCTTCTGCTGGCGCTCCACCAACAACACCTGAAGTAACTTCATCAGCAGTTGCTTCCCTAGCAGAAAGCACTGTCACAGAGAACATTAGGTCTTTACCAGCCAATGGGTGGTTAAAGTCAATGCTAACTTCTTTTTCATCAAATGATGTTACTGTTACTTGAACAGTTTGACCATCTTCACCTTGTCCGTAAAGTGACATACCTTCTTTAAGGTCTACACCTTCAAATTGCTCTATTGGCAATACTTGTTTAGCTTCTGGGTTTACTTCACCATAAGCATCAGCAGCAGAAACCATAATATCTCCGCTCTCATCTTGAGACATACCAACAAGTGCATTTTCAAGACCTGGAATGATCTGACCTTTTCCGATAATAAACTCTAGTGCTTCTCCACCTTTGTTACTGTCTACTACTGTTGTAGTACCTGCTTCTTTTACTTCGTACTCGATACCGACTACACAGTTTTCATTTGTAATTGTCATATTGACTCCATTATTATTAAAATTTTGATTATTGTATCTAAGCAAACTTTAGTGAGCCTTAGATATCAAAACCTCTTACTCATCTACATAAATTCTACGCAAATCATCTTTGGCAAATGGCATATAGCTATGTCTTGTTATCACCACTTTTGTCTTATAATTTGACCACTTATAGATCACCGGTACATCTTTAGGGTCTATATGTATACAGCCGTGAGACATCCAGTCTACACTTCCTTGATGTAGTGCATGTCCACCTTTGGTAAACTTCATCATATAATCCATATTATTCACACCACTCTCATCAGGCCAAAGTGTTGACATATGATAACGCTTTTTTTGAAATATAGTAAAGATACCTGATGGGCTTCTAAATTCCTCTGTACCAGAAGTCACAGGACCACTCCACCAAACTGTTCCGTCTTGATCAACTGCATAAAAACGTCCATCACTTCCAAGTTCACGAACAGAGACAACTATAAAGTTTTTACCTGTAAGGTCTACTGTTTTCTCATGGTTATTTTTTATCAGTTTAAAGACGGTTTTTGAAAGAGGCATCGTTTCTATACCTTTTAGAGGTAAAAGGTTGTTTGTATTTATTTCACTTGAAATCCCCATAGAATATGTAAGTAGTAGTACCAATAGGTATTTAAACATACAAACTCCTAAAGTTTTTTCAATCTTTGCTTGGCGATCTTAGCTGTTTTTTTTGTAGGATAATTTTCTATGATGTTTTCATAAAACATTTTTGCCTGTGCTTTGTCTCCAGTTTTTTCAAGAGAAACTGCTGTATGAAACAGTAAAGTATCTATATACGAAGCCTGATCATATAACCCGGCACTCTTTTTAAAGTGAAATATCGCATCTTCGTATTTCTTTGTATAATAGGCTATCTCACCCAAATAATAATTTGAAGCAGCGGGCTTATAACCTTTTTTATCGGTAACAGTAAATCTTTTTTTTGCCTCATCATAACGTTGCTTCCCAAAATGTCTCACAGCCTCACTATAGAGTGTCGCATTTTCTTTACTTTTGAATGAATTATTTTTTACTTTTTTGGTAGTCGTTTTCTTTTTAGGTGAATGTTGTTCCAACAAACTTTGTAACTCTTTTTTACTTACATAGTTTGCATCAATTTCATCTATCATTGCAGCCAGTTTTTGAAGTAAGGCTTCCTGAGAGTTTTGACTGTTATTGTCTGAGATTTCTTTCTGCTGAGCATATCGCAACTCATTCAGTGATGCACTTAACCCTTCTATGATCGTTGTAAGTCCATCGATACGTTCTTCCTGCTGTGCTATTTTATTTTTCATCGTAGCCAGGCTTCTTTTTATTGACTCTTCTTCTTTACTACTTCCAAAACCATACTCAGCATGAAGTAGCGCTGTGGTTAAAAGTAGAACAGAAAGAGATCTATAAAGATATTTGTTGACACTTATTATCATTACTTTCCTACTTAACTAAACGAATATCCACTCTTCTGTTTCGCTCATAACAGCTCTCCGTTGCATCACCACATACAGGACTGCTTTCTCCAAAGCTTACCAATACGATTTTACTGCTATCTACGCCTTGGGCTGCAAGACTATCTTTTACTGCCTTTGCACGTTTTAATCCAAGTGCATAGTTATACTCATCTGTTCCGAACTCATCACAGTTACCTTCTATCTTCACTCTTGAGGATGAAGACATAGCGACACTTACATTCGTACTCATATTCTCTTGCATATCTGAGCTTATCTCATAATCATCAAATTTAAAGTAAACTGATTTAAAACCATCACTGCTGCTGTTATAGTTACCAGACTCATTACCATAACCACTCTCATCGATACTCACTGTATCCCCTGATATTTGTGATGAATCCGATACATTACCCATATTTGGAGCTTTTGAGGAACACCCATTCAATAATAATACTGTCATTGCTGTTGCTAAAAGTAGTTGTTGTTTCATTCTTTGTCCTTTTTAAATTCGTTTACCAATCGATCGCTTGCACTTTTTTATCAGTGAAAGGAAAGAGTAAACTTTGGTAACTTGTGAGGTTTGTATATCCTATGGAAGTGCTGCCTTCTCTTTGTTTAAGAAAGAGTATAACTGAACCATCTGCTGAAAAACGTGGAAACTGATTGGCTCCAGTAGTGGTCAATGGTCTTGTATCTGAAGAGGTTGATGAAGCAAGGTAGAGGTTGAAAGTGTTTCCGCCAAAGGAGTTGCTACTCTCTCTACTTGTATATACGATCTTATCATCAAAAGCATCACAAGCATTATTGTTACGCCCATGGTAAACTACTTGTGAGGTAGCAGCTGAATTGATCGACTTTTTAAAGACATTTGCATAACCTAAGCGATTAGATACAAACACGATACGACTTTCATCATCTACATATCTACCGTTTACATCTATACCCTTAAAGTTCGTCACTCTCTTTTTTGCTCTTGAAGCAAGATTGAGTTCAAAAATATCCGCTTGTCCTTCAGGCGCCATGGTCAGTAAAAGTTTAGAGCCATCTTTACTTACATCAGAACACACCATCATTCCTTCAGAACTTATGATCTTTTGCTTAGTTCCATTGTAAATGTTGAGTTTATACAATGTTGGGACTACCCCTCTAAAGGATGTATAATAGACTGATCTTTGTTTTCCATCAGCCCATTTAGGAAAAAGGTTCAACCCACCTTTGATAATGGTTTTCTTATAATTAAATGTATAGTCTGCTAAACGTATTTCACTGCGACCCGGTGTTGTATATACTGCATACACTACATAACGATTTATCCATGAAATATCAGGATAACCTAAAACTTTGTTTATATCTGAAACTGCTTTATGTACTAAGAAAGGCATCTTTTGACTTGATGGAATAGCATAACTCTTTTTAAAAAGTTCAACACCATCAGACGCTTTTATAAGACGTACAAAGAGGCTTGTTCTTCCCTGTTGGCTCATTGTATACTTGATAATATATTCTTGTGACTTTAATGCAGGGACGATAAAATTACTTTTAACATCACCCACATGATGTGTTGCATCTGGTATAAAATGCCCTGATATCTTTAGATCAGAAAGAAAGATGTTAAAGACTCTGCTGTCTTCATTGCTTGAGCCATCGATCACAGCGACACGTGCACGCTGTTCAACATCCTTTTCTATTTTTAATGATGCATCTACAGCAAAAAGTGTTGAAGTAAATAGGTTTATAAATAGTATTGATAGTAATAAATTTTTCACTGTAAGTCCTCAGATATATTCTAATTATCTAAGTATTGTATCAAGGCAGTGTTGAAGTCTTCATTAATGAATATGAAATGTAGAAATATTTACTCTGTTGCAATAAACTCTACATCAATTTTATACACACGACCACCCTTATGTGCTCCGAAACCTAATCTTTGAAGTTGTTTAAGATATTCTTCAAGTCCAATATTAAAATCAGGATTTGAAGATCCCGTAATAACTTTATATGTAAAACTTCCATTGGTTTGAATCCTCAACAGTACTTTTGCCTTTTCTCCTGCATATTCACTTTGGGCAGGCCAACCATTCAACTTCTCTTCAACCATGGCCAAATAAGCATTTTCTATACCCCTGTCACTAGGTTTTTGTACCTTTATTGAGTTATTGAATAATTCACTCGCACTCACTTTTGGCTTAGTTACAGG
>CBFHPE010000021.1:0-23093 GCA_965657515.1 Sulfurovum sp. | reverse complement strand
GTGTGCTTAAACAGTTTAAAAATGCTGCTAAGATGGCAAAAAAGATGTCAACCAAAGGCGGTATGAAACAGATGCAAGATATGATGGCTCAAGCACAAGGCGGAGGAATCCCCCGCTAAGCCATCTATAAGACCCTCTTAATAAAATCTTTATAATCTTTATGGTAAAATCGCGTTCCAAAAGTGTTGATGAGTGCTTTAAGTCATTAATGAGCAGTTGTCAGTACTTTATTGTAAGATATTCGCTTTTCCTCAAAGAGAATATTCACATAAACATAGATAAAAACACAAGGACATAACATGACAATGATCAGAATGACAAGAATGGGTAGAAAAAAGAAGCCATTTTACAGAATCGTAGTAACAGACAGCAGAAAAAGAAGAGATGGTGGTTGGATCGAAGTGATCGGTAACTACAATCCAGTATCAGCAAACAAAGAACTTACTCTTGATGAAGAGAGATTGAACTACTGGGTAAGCGTTGGTGCACAAATGAGCCCAACAGTAAAAAGACTAGCAGGCAAAAAATAGTCTTAAATGGTAGAAGCATTCCTTAGCTCATATACTAAACTTTTAGTAGAACATCCTGAAGATATCTCTATAGAGATAAAAGAGATGGATGAGAGCTTCGATGAGATTACTATCTTTGCGAATAGTGAAGACATAGGTAAACTCATCGGTAAACAGGGACGCATGATAAACTCTATCAAAACAGTGATTTCAGGCTGTAAAGCTAAAGGCGGTAAAAACTATCGCGTAAATGTCAAGCCTGTAGCGTAAAAACTTATGTCAAATGACACTTCTCTTATCGCTCAGATAGGGCGAACAATCGGACTTTGGGGCGACCTTAAATTCCACATTCACACAGACTTTCCAGAACAATTCAAAGCAGGTAAGACCTATAAGACCAATCGTGGTGATCTGACCATTTCTGAGATGAATACCAAACGCGGTACCATCCGTTTTCAAGGGTATGAAAGCATTGATTCAGCAAAAAAACTGACTAATGTCAAAATATATGCTGATATTGCACAGACAAAAGAAAATTGTGACCTTGAAGAGGGACAGCATTTTTGGTTTGATATCATTGGTTGTCAAGTCAAACAGGATGATGAGACATTAGGTGTGGTAGAAGAGATCCAGCGTATGGCAGATACGGATTATCTCTCTATAAAAACAGATGATGTTTTGGTTGAATCTGGACTGTCAAAGAATTTTTTACTTCCTTATATTGACAGATATGTCATTAAAGCAGACACAGATAAAAAGATCGTTTATACTCAAGATGCCAAAGATATATTAGAAGCATCATAAAAGGACATTTATGAAGTTTTCTTTTGTTACACTTTTTCCTGATCTTATTAAAGGTTATTTCTCTGAAAGTATTTTAAAACGTGCCATAGAAGATGAGAAGATCTCTATAGACTTTTATAACCCGCGAGATCTTACTACTGATAAACATAACCGTGTTGATGCACCTATGATAGGTGGTGGAGCAGGTATGCTAATGACACCACAGCCGCTGATGGACACACTGAAAAAAGTAAGAGTTGATTCACCAAAAGCCCATATCGTTTTTCTTTCACCGGTGGCTAAGACCTTTACACAAAATGACGCAAAACGTTTGGCTGAAAAAGAACATATCGTTTTTGTATCTGGTCGTTATGAAGGGATCGATGAAAGAGTAATAGAAGCTCAGGCAGATGAGCTTTTGTCCATTGGAGATTTTATATTGACAGGTGGGGAATTAGCCAGTATGGTCGTCTGTGATGCCATTTCGCGTAACGTTGAGAGTGTACTTGGAAATGCTGATTCATTAAGTGTTGAGAGTTTTGAAGACGCTTTGCTGGAAGCTCCGTCATTTACTAAACCTAAAGATTATGAAGGAAATGAAGTTGTTTCAGAATTTCTAAAGGGTAATCATAGTAAAATCACGGACTTAAAAAGAGGGCTCGCTTTGTGTAAAACAAAGTATTTTCGCCCAGACTTATACAAAAAAGGTATAACACATGAGAAATAAATACATTGAAAGCTTCGAGCAAGCACAACTAGAAAACAGAAACGTACCAGCATTTAGAGCGGGTGACACAGTAAGAGTAGCCGTAAGAATTAAAGAAGGTGCTAAGACAAGAGTACAGAACTACGAAGGTCTTTGTATCGCTATCAGAGGTCAAGGAACAGGTAGAACATTCATGGTAAGAAAAATGGGTGCTAACTCTGTTGGTGTTGAAAGAATCTTCCCACTTTACTCAGACTCAATCGAAAGTATTGAAGTACTTAGAAAAGGTAGAATCAGAAGAGCTAAATTGTTCTACCTTAGAGAACTCAAAGGTAAAGCAGCAAGAATCAAAGAACTCAGAAGAAAATAGTTCTTTCATTCGATTTGCACTCATCTTTGTGGGATGTGTGCAGTCACTTACTCATCGTAAGCTCCTTTACACAAACCCCCAAATATAAGCACAACTTAAATGAAATAATCTCTTTTCTATAATATTTTATTGATTTCCAAACTTCCAATAATATCGCTATAATTACCTTTTAAATTTCTTTAGGATATCTCTATGCTTTCTGCCATCAAAAACAGACTTACTTCACTGTTCCAATTACTCATAGTCATTATTTATATTATTTTTGAGGAACTTATTTGGGAAGGAGTGGCGAAGCCTATCTATGAGACGATTCATGCACTTAAAATACTTCAAAGAATTGAAGCAAAACTGCAAAAGGTAAGTGCTTCTGTGATACTTGTTATCTTTATTGTTTTGCTTGCCATAGTTGAGGCTTTTGGTATCTATGCCGGGGTACTGTTTGTCAGTGGACAGGTCATGCTTGGTTTGGTTCTGTATATCTCTAAGATCCCTGTTGCAGCTTTTACCTTTTGGCTCTTTAGAGTGACAGAAGATAAGCTTATGCAGTTTGGATGGTTTAAATGGCTTTATGAATGGATCATGCGGGTTATTGAATGGCTAAAGACACGAGAAATGTATGTAAAAACGATGCAACGTTTAGGAGAAGTCAAAAAAAGCATTAAGAAACAGTTTCAAAGTCTGAAAGCAAAATATTTTGCCAATGAAAGCCCTTTTGTCACTAAGATCAAAAGTCTCTATAAGAGTATAAAAACATCATTGAAAAAATAAAGTACACAGATGAATAAACGTATCTTATGGTTTACTGTTCTGGTTTTTTTTATGGTGCTTATCGGTCTTTATGGCTATGAAGAGGGACGTGCTTTTATAACCGCTTTTGTACTTCGTGTATTTTTGTTTGTGAAGAAAAATCTTTTTGCATTACTTGCAGCCTTTTTTCTTGTGAAAGGGAAGTTCATACTGACACTGTTTCTAAAAAAGTTAGCACTTCTCTCTGCTACAGGTTTGGGTAAACGTTATGTCATAGAAAAAGTCGTTATGGGGAATGTACAGACACATTTTTTAGATCATTTGAGAGATGACATAAAACGGCTCATCAATCATGCAAAAGAAAACTTCCAGAATTTCCCTATAGTTAAAAAGGTCATCACTGTTTTGGCATTTCTTGGCTCTTTAGGCTTTGTGGTAAAATTTATGGGTGGTATGTTGGCCATAAAAGTATTTGTGGCCAAAGTATGGAGCTTTTTACTGGCATTGTTCCTCAAAGTAGGTACAGCAGTTGTTTACTTTTTTACAGAGTACCTTTGGGGATCCTGGCTGGCGCCTATTGTAGAAGTAGTTATCTTTACGTGGCTCTTGTCATGGATGGAAAAAGTACCTTTTTTGGCAAAGATACTTCGTAAGTTATATGCATTTTTTCTCTTTTTATTCGGATGGATGGAGGAGTACATAGAAAAGATATTTCACATACCGGTGAAAGCTTTTCTCAAATGGCTTGTAAAGAAAATACAAAATAGTATTTATGCATTCATCGGGTATAAAAAAGTCTCACCCTGGAAAAGGTTGCAAGAAAATAGGGTACTCACTCCAAATAGTCATAAAAAACTTCATACAAAAAGAGAAAAGAGAAGATCTACAATGAAAAAGAAGGTGTATGTCTCTACATATAAAAAACTACAAGATAAAAGAAAAAAAAGAAAATAGGTTTTTACTTATTTATGACCTGTGCCACCTGTTCTAGGTACAAGTTGGTTCATCTTTTCTCCCCCTATGTTATAGGCTTCTCCAAAACCAAAAGTAGCTTCACCATAGATGGGTGTAAGTGCATAGAGATTGAAGTCAGACATACCCATGAGCATACCTAAAGTACCACCTTCATGTTTAGCTTGAAAGGCATCCATGATAGGGGTAAAGGAGCTATCCTCTCTAGGGATCATTTTCGCATCACATTGTAATGAGATACGTTTTCTTGCAAATATATTTTCACTTTGTGTTTCATCTTCTATAAAAAATGCTGAAGCTTTGTTGGTGCTTTTTATATTTTTACTGTGTGTAGCAATGTCCGAGATAAATATATAAATATTTTCTCCATCATAATAACATGGGGCATAAGAGGAGAAAGGGTAGCCATTTGCACCCATACTTCCTAAAACAACACTTTGGTAATTTTTAAGCAGATCAATTAAGAGTTTCATGTGACTATACCTTTTTAGTAATCTCTATTTTTCATCGCCTGTTTTGCTTCTCTGTCAAGTGTTTTCGCCTTCATATCTGCACGTTTATCATGAAGCTTTTTACCTTTTGCAATGGCTATGCTGACTTTGGCTAAATTACGTTCATTGAAGTAGATCATTAGAGGCACAATGGTGAGTCCGTCTTTATGTACTTTTACATAGAGTTTTTCCAACTGCTTTTTGTGAAGAAGAAGCTTTCTAGGCGTTCGTGTATCAGGAGTGAAATGTTTACTGGCTGTCTCAAGGTGGGCTATGTGTGCATTCATAAGATGCAGTTCCCCCTGTATGAAACGACAAAAAGCATCTGCAAGATTGGCACGTTTTGCACGTAATGCTTTGACCTCTGCACCGGCAAGAACGATACCAGCTTCAAATTTTTCAAGTATCTCATAGTCATGTCTGGCTTTTTTATTTTGAGCAATGATGTTGATAGCCATAAATTGAGATCCTTTTTTGTCGGCATTATATCATAAGATAAGACTTTGTTAAAGTTGTATTATTGTAAGATAAATGTATAGAGTTATTATTTTAAAGGAGATATGAGATGAGATATGTTTTATTGGGGATTTTATTGACACTATCTGTATTTGCAACAGAAGAGATTGACAAAAAGTTTGAATCAAATAAAAATTGTGAAGCTTGTCATATGGATATTTCAAGTAAGTGGGAAACTTCAAGGCATTCAAATTCTCACTTCTCCAAAAATGATCTGTTTAAAAAGTCACTTATTTACATGGTAGAGAATGAACCAAGATTCCAACTCAATGAACTTAAGGTGACCTGTGCGAAATGTCATAATCCGAGACTTACACAAAAGTCTGTTACTCAAAAAGATAAATATCTATTGTTAATGGATCTTGATCATGTCAACAAAGAGTACGATCAAAAACTTAACACAAAAAATATGAAAAATGGTATTAACTGTGTGGTTTGTCACAATATTGATGAGATACATTTAGATAAGTCTAAAGGTTCGCAAGGAATGCATGATATTAAATTTGGACCTCAAGGTACCATGTACGGTCCTTTTGATAACGCAAACTCTCCATACCATAAGACAGAGAAACGTGACCATTTTGTCAATGATGACCCTAAACTCTGTTTCACATGCCATTACAGTACAGAGAATCATAATAATGTGGAAGTGTATGCTACAGGTAAAGAGTATGACATGTATGCAAAAGATACTGAGCAGAGTGTTGAAGGGTGTAAAGAGTGTCATATGAGTCCAAAAAGAAAAGGAGTTGCTTCAAATTATGCTAAATCAGGTGAGAAACCTATAGAACGTATGGTAAGAGAACACCGTTTCGCAAGTGTGGATAATAGTAATATCTTGCATGATTACATAGATGTAAGAAGTTCCAGTGTTAATGGAAAATTCATTTTAAAAGTGACAAATAATACACCGCACAATATACCAACGGGGTATGGCTTACGTGAGATCATTTTGAAAGTAACGTATTTTGATAAGAAAGACAAGCTCTTAGGTAAAGACCAAACAATACTTGGTGTCAAATGGAGAGATAAGAATGGAGAATACACGATCCCTCATATGGCTACTATGAAAGTTGAAGATACGAGACTGGAAGGTAAGAGCAGTAAGGAGTACAGTTTTGACATCCCTAAGGGAGCAAACTATGCTAAATATACATTCTCTTACAGACTGATAGATGAACATATGGCAAAAAAGATCGGTGTAACAGATGAATTTTTCTTAAAAGAGTACACTTTCTCTGAACAGAGAGTTCATCTGTAGGCAACTATTTATTGGAAGAAAATAATGAAAATGACCTTGAGATACTTTATAGAGATGACTACCTCGTAGCCATCAATAAACCCTCAGGTCTTTTAGTCCACAAATCTCCTATTGACCGTCGTGAAACAAGATTTGCCCTACAACTTTTACGTGACCAGCTTGGACAATATGTTTACCCTATACACCGCTTAGATAAACCTACTTCAGGTGTACTCCTTTTTGCACTCAGTAAAGATGTAGCACAAGTACTGTCTGATGCCTTTCGTGTCAATGAAGTGAAAAAAGAGTATATTGCCATCGTACGTGGGTATACAGATCAGAGCGCTAAGATAGACTATGCACTTAAACAGATGTTAGATACAAAAGAAGAGAAAAGACTAGGTATTACCAAAGAGGAACAAGAGGCACAAACATCTTATGAGAGACTTGGAACAGTTGAACTCCCTTATCCTGTGAGTAGATACCCTGTAGCCCGTTATTCACTTGTGAAACTTTTCCCTCATACTGGACGTAAACATCAACTTAGGCGTCATATGAAACATATCTTTCATCCTATTGTAGGGGACACTAAACATGGAAGAGGTGAACATAATAAACTCTTTCGAGAGAAGTATGATATGCATAGACTTTTACTGCATGCACATAAGATACATTTTGCACATCCAGTGAGCAAAGAAAACATAGAGATTCTTGCTCCTTTTGATAGTGTTTTTACAAATCTCTTCAAAATATTTTCATGGGATGGTATAATATCGGCATGAATGAACATAAAAATAACCCAATGCATGGTGTAAAACTTCAGCAGATACTAGAGGAGTTACAAGAAAGATATGGTTGGGAACTTTTGGGACAGCTTATCAATATTAACTGTTTTCAGTATGACCCCAGTATCAAATCATGTTTAAAGTTTTTACGTAAAACACCTTGGGCCAGAACCAAGGTGGAAGCATTATATCTTAAAATGTTGAGCCAAAGAGATCATGATTCTTAAGAGAGTACAGACTCTTTTTTAAATTTCTTAGCCAACGCGTAGTAGAATGTTGCACGGTATTTTGTCCGTGTTGATTTAAGTTCTTGACATACATCTGCTATGGCAGCATCCAGTACACCCTGACTTGCATCTATGCCCAGTTTTTTCATTAAGAAGTTTTTACGTACAGTATCAAGTTCTTTAGGGTCAGAACACGAGACCAGTTCTGCATCTTTTTTGTAGATAGAAGGTCCAAGGTTTTTAACAATGATCGCTACAAAATCTTCATCTACCTCACCATAATGCTTTTTGATATCTTTTATGTATAAAGCGATCTTCTCTGCTCTTTTACCACCTTTTGGTGCTGCTTGTTTCTTTGCAGCAGCTTTTTTTGTAGTTGGTTCTTTTACAGATGTTTTTTTCACCGCAGGTTTTTTAGCTGTTGTTTTGCTCTCTGCTACTTTTTTTGTCGGCTTCTTTGCAGCAGGTGTTTTGGCTGCTGTCTTCGTGCTTGTAGTTGATTTTTTCTTTACACTACTCTTTTTTTCTGTAGAAGCTTTTGTAGTGTCAGCTGTTTTTTTAGTAGTAGTTTTTTTAGCTGCAGGTTTTTTCTTGGCTGTTTTTTTGGCCGGACTTGCTTTTACCGGAGGAGGAGTAGGTGCACCTCTTGAAAATTCAGAGACTTCTTCAGGTGTTGCATCATCACTTTCAAAGAGGTGTGTGACAGTATCTTTGATCTCTTTAAGTGTGAGTTCTTCTGCACTCTCCTTAGGTATCTCTTTTTTTATTACCTTACTGTAGAGTACATCATCATCAGAGGGTTTCCCCACGCTCAAAACTTTTGCCAATAACTCTTTTACGCTTTTGATGAGTTCCATGACTTTTCCTTATAAGTGATATGGTTCACTTATATTATAGCAAAAAGTTTTAATACTCTTTTAAAGCGTCATTGATCTGTACATATGCCATAAGAGGTGTGGTCTCAAAGTACGGTATGTTATGTTTTTTTGCAAAATCTTTGGTCATTTTCTGTACTTTAAGGAGATGAAAACGTGGGGCTTTTGGAAAAAGGTGATGTTCTATTTGTGTGTTGAGACCACCATAAAACCAGTGTACCAGAAAGCCACCTTTTAATGAACGACTTCCTCTCATTTGAAGTTCCATCCATGAAAAGTTTTTCGCTTCGTCCTCTGTAAATGTTTCACATCCTAAGTGGTTGGTAATAAAACCAAAAGCAAGCCATGGGGAGAGTACAAAATTAAGTGTGAGTGCAACTACAAGTGTATTCATCGCTCCGATCTGATAAATGAGTGTTCCCCAAATAAGTGGCCAGTGTAATAACATCAATGCAAACTCACCCCAAAGTTTACGTTTGATGACGAAATTATAAGATTGAGCTATGAAGGCTGGAAACATAAAGAACATAGAACCCCAGAAGATAAGATATTTGTATTTTTTGATAAAAGGTTTATTGCCTCTTTTGGGTGTGAATGCACCATCAAGTGCGCGTATATCTTCATCTTTTTCTACAATGTTACAGTATGTATGGTGGTTGACATTATGTTTATAGTCCCACCATGAAGAAGAGTTGGAGAGTATCAGTGCAGAAAATGGATAACTCAGTTTTTTGGAGAGAGATTTGTTCTTAAAATACTGTGTATGTAAAATGTCGTGAGATACAAAGACCGAACGGGTAAATAGCAGAGTTAAAAAAAGCCCTAAAAGAAAAGGGTTCCATAAAGGTGCAGTAGCAAGGGTTGCCACAATACAAATAAGTATAGCGATCATTTCAATACTCCCTCGAACGGGTACACGATCTAATAATCCTGCTTGACGTACCTGCGCTTTGAGTTCATCAAAAATATCAGGGTATTTTGCTTGTGTAGACATGGAACCTCTCTAGGTTAAAAATTTAATAATTATAACTTACATATATTAATTGTACCTCAATTTATGAATAAATTATATTTAATTGAATGAACTTATGATAGACTATAAGTATAAGAGTTTTAGAGTATAAGTAAAGAGGATAATAGATGAAATTATGGTTGATGATGCTATGTTCTTTTACAATATTATTCTCAGAAGGGATGAGCCAAAAACTGATCGTATCTACTGATAAAAATAGAGAGAATGCTCAAGAGAGTTTATTAAAATTAAAAGTTCATTTTACTGAAAATCCGAATATAAGAGCTTTAAGTGAAGCAAATGATCTAAAACTTGAACTTGAGACGCTGGGTGCATATACGATGGTTGTTGTGAAGCCAGTCAAGTCATTATCAGTAAAAAACAGTTTGCTTATGGAACTTTCTCCCGTGTTCCCTGATATATTTGCACTTGAAGTTAAAAATGTGCATTCACAAATTGATCATTCTGAAACATTGAATTCTGTAAATAGTCATGACGTTCAAACAAACAGGGTAAGCACATATATTGAAACAATAGGTTTACAATGGGTTGCTCTTTTGATCCTCTCAACTGTAGGTTTACTACTCTCAATCATAAGAAGAAAAAAACTGCATCATTTAGATGAAAAACAAAAAGAGTTGGATCTAGATCAGCATGAAATAGAAAATGGAATTAAAAACTTAGGAAAGTATAATGCATAAAATCATCATCATCTTTATCATATTGTTTTGTAGTATGTTGTCTGCAGAGGGAAGTTTTATTGTTTTGACGAAAGGTGAGGATCAAAAGAAAATATTGCAACAGCAAGATCAGTTTGAGGTTTTGGTGCAAAAAGATACGATACTGCGGTCTTTGGTACAAGATGAGAAGTTTGAAGCTGTTATATCTAAAGTTGATAATGCCTATATACTTAAAGTTGGGCCATTTAAAAATAATGATGCCTTGGCAATGGTATATCTTACTGCCCAATCTTCTTTTGATAAAGCATTTATCTTGGAAGGTAAAACGGAGGAATTTAAAGTAGAACCTATTGTACAAACTGTAGAGAAAGTAGTTTATGTAGATAGAAAACAGAAAACGGCAGATGCAGATAACAGTTTGTGGTTTGCACTTTTTTCGCTTGCAGTAATTGGGATAGTGTATATGTTCCTTTCTTCTGAACAGATAAAACGTTTAAAGCGTGAACATCAAAGAATGAGAACAAAACATCAAGAACTGGAACAAAAACAGCATGAGGCACTCTCAAGTATGGGTGAAAACATTCAGATCATTGCAAAAGAGACCATGACACATACCCATCAATTGGCAGAAAAGGTTAAAGAAACCCCATTCTATACAGATGTGGAAAAAGTGATGTATAATGAAAATGAACTACTTGATGTGACAGGAGATCTGGTAAAATTTTTACGTTTAAAATCTAAAAAAGTTGTGATACAAAATGAAGTATTTAACTTTAATCATGTGTTAAATGAAGTTGCAGGCCTTCTTAATACCAAGTATAAACAAAATGATACAGAGTTAATCTTTGATATTGATAAACAAGTGCCAAGACATATGTTTGCCGATTCTGAGAATATGGGACAGATCCTTATAAACCTGCTTGAATATTTTATTCAAAACTCTAGAAATAGAGAAATTAAGCTTGAAGTAATGGCCATATCAAGTCCACGAGAAGAATTAGAATTAAAATTTCAAATTGATGCAGATGTAAAGATAAAAGATAAAGAGACATTGTTCCATTCTTATTATGATGAAGAAGCAGGAAGATACATAGGATTAGGTCTTTATGTAGCAAAAGAATTAACATATTTGATGGATGGTGAACTTTCGATCCAAGATAATGGAAAACAATCAAGTTGTCTGATCTTTACACTTCCTATTGAAGAGAAACAAAAAGAAAAAAGAAAATACAGATTACCCAATAAAAGTCTGGTAGCTAAAAAGATATTGATCGTAGATAAAAATGATAATGCCGCTTTGGCCATTGAAAAATTATTTGTCTATTTTAAAGCGGATGTTACCGTACTCAGTGAAGAGCACTTTAAGGAAAATATGCCTGACTTTACTCTTTATGAAATCGTAGTATTGAGTAATATTCTTTTTGATCTCCGTGTGATCAACGCATTAAGAGAGGCCAAAAAAACAGGAGATATAAAGATCATCTCTTTAGATAATCTTTTTGCGTCACATAAAATGGTCTTAAATGAACAGATCGATATCCGTCTTAAAAAACCGCTTACACAAGAGTATGTTTTTGATACCTTGATAGAGTTATACGATAAAGAGTGGGCCCAAAAGAGTATCTTACGACATTCAAAAGGTCGTGATAAAACCTCACTCCCTGTCTTCACTAAGATGTTTGAAGAAACCGAGCATGTTACACTGGAGAGTTTCAGCAATTTCAAGGATGCCCATATACTCATTGTAGAAGATAATATGATGAATCAGCATGTCATTTTAGATATTTTAGGGAAATCTAAAATGAGATTATCAGTTGCTAAAAATGGACAGGAAGCGATTGATTTTCTCTCAACCGTAGATGAAAAAATAGACATGGTCTTAATGGATATCAATATGCCTGTTATGGATGGATACAGAGCAGCTGAAATTATTCGAAAGAGTCATCGATTTGACCAGACAGCAATTATCTTTTTGACAGCTTTGGCATCAGAACATGAAGTTGACAAAATGCTTGACAGTGGGATGAATGGATATCTTCAGAAACCTGTACAGATAGAGACACTCTATACTGCTTTAACACTTTTTGTAGAAAATGAAAACATAGCTGCATCAGGTAATAAAGGTACGAAAACACTTCCTCCTTTATTTGATGGCCTGGATGTCAAAGATGGCCTTTCACATGTAGGAGATAATATCGTTTTTTATAAACAAGTTTTACAGGAGTTTATCGATGCTTATGCACAGAGTGATGAAACGTTTGAACGTTTGGTAGAGGAAGAACGTTATGGACAGATCAAAATACTATGTATGGATATGAAAGGGGTTACGAGTACGATAGGTGCAAAAGATATGTATGTCGTTCTAAATGAAATACATCAGTATTTGATTTACAAGAAGCCCGAGCTCGTTTCTAATTATATTGAAAAATACAAGAAGGAACTTGCTACGTTAACGGCATCGATCGAAACGTATTTATCCTTTTAGCTTGAAGAAGGTACTTCCGCTTCCTGAGAAGAACCAGCCATCTTTTGCAACATCTTTTAACTCAGGATATGCGATGAGAGAAGCTGCATAAAGATCATTGAGTAATACAGCGTCATTGACCTTTTGTAAAAGTGTTCTGGAATCTATCTGGTCCCAACCTATAAAAGATGAAAGTGTGATCTTCTCTAGTAAATGTGCTTTAAACGTTTTGTAAACTCTTGTGGTGTCACATCCGATTTTTGGTGTGTAGAGCTCCAGTTCAAGCGTATCTTCTTCAAAAGCTTCTACGATTTCTCCAAAACCGGAAACATTTGCAGAGGGGTAGTTATAGATGAAAAAGGGAAGGTCTGCACCTACGGTGCTACCTATTTTGGCCAATTCATCTGTACTAAGTATAAGGTTACAAACCTCTTTTACAAGACGCATGAAAGCAGCAGCATCAGAACTTCCACCACCTAAACCAGCTTGACTTGGTATACGTTTAGTAACGACGACTTTATGCTTATAAAAGAAGTTTAGGATATCAAGGTCGCCAGTATGTTCATTGAGTGCTTTATATGCTTTATAGATAGTATTAGACTCTAGAGGCACATCTTCACAACCTTCTATGGTAAAGGTCTTACACTCTGCTGGGACAAATGCTATAGTGTCATAGAGATCTTCTACACGTATAAAACGGGAGAGTAGGGTATGGTAGCCATCTTTATGCCCAGTGATCTTTAAAAAAATGTTGACTTTTGCATGGGCTTTGATACTGTAACCTGAATCACTTATTTCTATATCTGATTTGCTATCAGTCTTTTTAGTATCTTCATCGTCCTTATTTATCCATTGAGGTTGATCATCGACATCCCAGTATCCACCCTCATCACCACCTTCAAAACCACCCATATAACAAAACCCTTCTTATAAAAATTAGAGGCTTATTATACTATAAAACAAATTGTAAAATAAGACTTGTAAATAGGAGAGTGTATTAACGTTCTTCAAATTTAGGTATTCTGTTGAACCTATATTTGACTTCTTTATCAATTATTTCAATGATAGAAAAAAATTGACTTGTTTCAATAAGGTATATACCGTTATCTTGTATTTTAAAATATTCTACACTAAGTTTTTTACCTAATTCTATATACTCTTCATCCCCCGTATAAGTATTTGAGGGAAGTGCAAGGTTCTCAAAGGGGTTAACTGCTTTTTCACTATCATAAAAAAACTTTCCTTCGTGGATACGGTGTAAAGAGGAAAGTGTACCATCTACTCCTAATTTATCTGCGATCAATGCCCCAAGTGAACGAATGTATGTTCCTTCACTAACCTTGGCTTCAAAGTGTACAAAAGGATGGTTATAGTTTAGAAGTTTGATGTCATAGATGGTTGAGGTGATAGTCTTTAATGCAACTTCTTTGCCTTCTCTTGCCAACTCATAAGCACGTTTTCCATTTATTTTTTTTGCACAAAACTTGGGTGGGTAGTATGTGAGATCACCTAATAGTGAATTCAGTATATCTTTGATATGTTGTTCGCTAAACGCTTTTACTTCCTTAATGCTGTCTATCTTCTCAATATCAAGACTTGGAGAGTTTGCTCCTAGCCATAGGGTAGCTTTGTAACTTTTGGGGGTCTTATCAAGGTATTGGAAGAGTTTTGTGTATTGTCCTGTAGCTACGATAAGACAACCTGTAGCAAAAGGGTCAAGCGTACCTGAAAAACCAACTTTTTTGGTGCCATATTTACGTTTGACGTAACCCATATAGCCATTAGAGGTTCTAAAAATGGGTTTGTTTACGACGAAGAGACGGTTCATGGTTTTCTCAAATTACATTTTATAAGCGACAAGTCGCGTGAGCTTTCTGCTGAAGAAATCTCAGCGATAGCGAAGCAAAGATGAACTTTGTTCATTTTGTGTACTTTAAATGGACTGTACAAAAGAACTTAATATCTCTTTTTTGTTTCCACCAAAATTAATAAGTAACTTATACTCTTTTCCAGACTTGTTGGAGGCCTGTACACGGCCGATACCAAATATCTTATGTTTGACCAGATCTCCTTTTTTAAAGGCAGAAGATTTGGTTATCTTAAGGCTTGTATCTTGAATAAGTCCAGCTTCACCCAAGAAGCGGCTTTTATCGATCATTTTACGGCGCCCTTTATAGAAACGGCTGTCTACATAACAAAGCGTAAGGTCAGACTTAGCTCTGGTAATAGCCACATAACCCAAGCGACGCTCTTCTTCCATATTTGAGCCTTCACCAAGGAGTGGGAAGAACTCTTCTTCAAGTCCTATTACGAAGAGATGCTCAAACTCCAGACCTTTAGCTGCATGTATACTCATGATAGTGATGGCATCTTCATCTATCTGGTCCTGGTCACTTTGCAGTGAAATGTCATTAAGAAATTCATCAAGTGTGAGATCAGGGTTTTTAACTACTGCATCTCTAAAGTATCCATAAAATTCATCAATGTTCAATATGCGATCATAACCATCTACCATACCGGCATAATGATCTTTGAGTTTGATACGCTCTTCAAAAAGTGTAATAAAGTTTCCAAGAGTCGTGCTTATCTCTTCTTGTAGAAGTTGTATATCTCCGACTAACTCAGCAAGGGCAGTAGATACTTTTTTACTTACAACAGTAGGAAGTGTACCTTTTACAGATTGTTCTATATATCCATAGAGTGAAGTATGTGCATCAAAAGCGGCCTTTTGTAACTTCTCGATAGATGCTTTTCCTATACCGCGTTTAGGTTTGTTGATGATACGAATAAGTGAAAAGTCATCATGAGGGTTTGAAAAAACTCTAAGGTAAGAGATAATGTCCTTAATCTCAGCACGTTCATAAAAACGCATGCCGCCAATGAGTTTAAACCCTAGACCTTCTTTTGTGAAGCCCTCTTCAAGAGAGCGTGAAAGAGCATTGATACGGTAGAGTACTGCGATCTCATCGGGATCGGCACCCTTGTCTAGAAGTTTATGTACTTCATGTGCAATGGCTTTTGCTTCCATAGACTCGTCAAGAGAGTGAAGAAGTTTTACCTCACCGCCTGAACCTTTATGGGATGTGAGTTTTTTGCCCAAACGTGTTGAGTTATGTTCTATAAGTGTATTGGCAGCTTTGAGTATAGGCTCTGTTGATCGGTAGTTTGTTTCAAGTTTTACCGTTTTACAGACTTCAAAGTTATCTGCAAACTCTAAAATATTACGGATATTTGCACCTCTCCATCCATAGATACTTTGGTCATCATCTCCTACCACACAAAGGTTACTGTGTTCTGAAGAGAGCAATTCGAGCAGTTGGAACTGTAACTCGTTGGTATCTTGATACTCATCCACCATGATGTATTTGTAGCGGTTACTTGTCTCTTTTCTCAATGCATCATTTTCACTGAGTATTTTGTAAGTCAGCATTAGAAGATCATCAAAATCCACAAGGTTATTCTCTTCTATATTTGCCTGGTATTTTTCGTAGATAAGAGCTACTTTTTTATAGTCTGGAAGTTCCGCTTTTTCAAGAACGATCTCAGGTGAGAGTATGGAGTTTTTATATTTTGAAATTTCTGAAGCGATAAAAGAGATGTTAAGGTCTATCTTTAACTCTTTGGCAATGCTTCGGATCAGGCGTTTTTTATCATCACTATCGATGATGACAAAAGCATTGCTTCTACCCAGCTTTTCAATATGAAATTTTAAAAAGAGTAATCCAAATTTATGAAAGGTACACAGAAGAGGCGGATAAGAAACCTTAGAGGGCATGAGACCCAGTGCACGTTCTCTCATTTCAGCAGCAGCTTTATTGGTAAACGTAAGGGTAAGTGTATTTGCAGGATCTATACCCACTTCTCCAACAAGATAAGCAAGTCTTGTTGTCAGTGTTTTTGTTTTACCTGATCCGGCTCCAGCAAGTATCAGCATGGCACCATCAATGTGTTTTACAGCTTCTCTTTGTGATGGGTTTAATGCATTTAAAATGGTTTCCATAACGTTGTCTCTCTCCTACAATTGTATTTATTATACCTTTTAATAGATTAGACAAGCCTATTTAACTTATTTTGTAAAAATAAAATCATTCTAATAAGATTAACTTATGAAACTTTAAGTATAATCTGATATAATGACTCTATTAACTTTAAGACAATTATAAAGGACACATCAAATGTTAAAAGATTTTGTAAAATTAGAAACATTTTTAACAGTAGCAAGAGAGAGAAGTTTCTCGAAAGCGTCGGCAAAACTGGGGATTTCCCAGCCAGCAGTAACACAGCAGATCAAATTTATTGAAAAATATCTTGCATGTAAAGTGATTGAGCGTAAAAATAATGGTATTAAATTAACTAATGAAGGTGAAGAACTTTATAAAATAGCAACTAGACTTGAAAAAGAGATCCATTCATCAGAGCAGGATATATTAAAAATCATTAACAAAGAGATCACCTTTAAACTGGGTGCATCTTATACTATAGGTACCTATATTATCCCTGGACAATGTCTCAACACGATCGGTGAAGCGATCAATGACGATATTAAACTTGATATTGATGTGAGTGACAACATCATTGGAAAGTTGAAAGACAGAAAATTGGATGTAGGTCTGATCGAGTCTCCGATTTTTGATAATGATCTTGTATATAGAGAATGGTTGGAAGATGAGCTAGTTGTTGTCTCTAATGTACCTATCGCAAAAGTATTGAAAACAGAAGAGCTATATGACTTTGACTGGATCTGTCGTAATGAAGGTTCACATACAAGAAGAGTTGTAAGTGAAGTATTTGATGAATTGGGTGTATCTTGTAAAAGCTTTAATGTTCTTTCAGAAGTAAGTAATACAACTACGATTCTACAGACATTGAAAAAGAGTGAGAGAAATCCAGAGAGACCGGTTGTTTCTATCTTGTCAAAGTTTACTGTTATGGATGAGTTGGCAAATGGAGAACTTTTTGAAGCAAGACTTAGAGGCTTTACAATGAGTCGTAAGTTCTACATCGTTTACTCTAAAGAGAATAAACATAATGCGTATGTAGATAAAGTAGTTAACTACGTCCTATCAGGACAGTGTTAGATCTTATTTTTTACTCTTGAGAAGTTTCTTATTCTCAGGGTTATTTAAAAGTGCTTCCATAGATGAGCTTTTTAAAGCTTTTTGGGAGTCACTCTCTTCTTCTTTTTTCTCTTCATTTATTACTGGTTTTGCATGGTTGACCATGATCGGAGTATCACCTCCTATAAGAATTTGCTGAATACCAAGTAAAGGTATCGTTACAAGAGAGCCAAAATTATCAGGACCAAACCCTGCTTCAAAGCTAAAATACCCTTCATCTAATTGGGCACTTTCAAAGGTATAACCGCTTAAAATAAAGAGCACTGTATCATTAAATGAATCCAGGATCTCCACAGGTAATTCTGGGGTGAAAGTAATGGTTTTGATTTCACAGGCAAGTGCGAATTCCTGATTTTTGTTAAAAAGATATTCAATGGTCTTTGAGATATGCGTCTGCATAAGTGCTCTATACTCAGGGGTTTGAAAAAGGTTAATAGTCATAGTGATCGCCTTTTAAGTCTTGTATTTTGATATCAGATAATACTTTGAATCCTACCATAGCATTGATTAGAGCCACTTGTGTGTAAAGATGCAGGTCATCCTTTTTTATATCTCGTGTTTGCAGAAAACCTTCATCAAGCAGCTTTTCTCTCATGGTACCCTTGAGTAAAGGTGTAGCAGGGGTAAACCATTGTTGCCCATCATAAAAAGCGATATTTGCTATGGTGGTATCTGTAAGATATCCATCTTTTTCGATGATGACCTCATCGACATACTGATGGGAGTCGAGTAAAGCATTTAGAGCATCTCTGTTGGCATATTTAAGATTGTATTCGATCTGCGAGGGGACTATTCTGAGTCTCTTAATCTCTTTTGCTACATAAGGTAAGTACTCTATGGAATGTAACGCTTCATTATAAAGTACGCGACAACGGTAGAGACCTTTTTTGGGTGGATGTATAAGTGTAGAGAGATCGAGTATATTTGTACTGCTATAAAGTATTTGGCGACTTTGTGTAGCTCTTTTTTGATGATATTTTAAATTAAAGATCTCACCATTTTCTATCTTGATAGTTTCAAGCAGAAGAGGTGATGTATACTCTTTTGGTGACATTAATTGTCAAAAAGCTCTGTAGAGAGATATCGTTCGGCAGTATCACAAAGTACTGTTACGATCGTTTTACCTTGATTTTCTGGTCTGCTTGCAAGTAGATTAGCAGCATGGAGGTTTGCTCCTGCAGAGATACCGATCAGCAGACCTTCTTCTCTTGCGATCTTTTGTGCCATTGCAAAAGCTTCTTCGTTGCTGACAGCCAGGACTTCATTATATATCTCTGTATTGAGTATTTCAGGGATAAACCCTGCACCGATACCCTGTATCTTATGTGGTCCTGCTTTTCCACCTTCCAAGACTGGAGAAGTTGCCGGTTCAACTGCTACGATCTGTAGCGAGTCATTATGAGATTTAAGTACTTCACCTGTACCTGTAAGTGTGCCTCCTGTACCAACTGAAGCTACAAAAATATCTATATCCCCTTTTGTGTCCTTGAGTATCTCAAGTGCAGTTGTTTTTCGGTGGATATCAGGGTTATTTAAATTGTTGAACTGCTGTAAGACTATTGCATTATCTAACTCTTTTTCCAGTTCATCTGCTTTACTGACAGCTCCGCCCATACCTGCTGCTGCAGGAGTAAGTACAAGCTCCGCACCTAAGTGTGTAAGAATACGCCGACGTTCCATACTCATAGATTCTGGCATGGTCAAGATAAGTTTGATCCCTTTGGCTGCACAGATAGCAGCTAACCCGATCCCTGTGTTCCCTGATGTTGGTTCAATGATCGTTGTACTCTCACTGATCTCACCTGATTTTAGTGCTTCATTTATCATGTTAAAAGCGATTCTGTCTTTCACAGAAGAGGTAGGGTTCATAAATTCACATTTTCCCAAGACAGTTGTATCTGTCTCTTGCGAAAGAGTGTTTATTTTAACTAAAGGTGTGTTCCCTATCAGTTCTTCAATATTATTTGCAATCATAGACTATTCCTAGTGGTTTACTTATATTTAATTATGTATGTTAGCGAATTCTTTTTAAGTAAGTGCTTTAAATTCATAAATCTCATCAATCATAGTAGCTCATAGTGCCATTTTTCATAGCACAATGTTATCTATGATATGACCTTTTTGATACTATAGGCTATCTCTTCATCTGCATACATCGGTACTACCCCATTGTAATCAGACGGTACCTTAAAGGGGTTTTTCTCCAGTGTAACTGTATTAGTTATGGGTGCTACGCCATAAATCTTTTGTGCGTTACCTGATACAAAAGCTTGAAGATTTTCAAGTGGTGCATTTTCTTCTTCAAAGAGTTCAGCCAGTACCTGTAAGGCTATAGGTGAAGTAAAGACACCTGCGGCACAACCACAAGATTCTTTAGCATGTTTTGGATGTGGTGCAGAATCTGAACCGAACATTACTTTTGGGTGTGCTGCCAATGCCACTTCTAAAAGAGCATCTCTGTCGTGAGGACGTTTGGCAATAGGCTTACAAAAGAGATGCGGTTTAAGCATCCCCCCTGCCACATCATCCAGTGTAATGATAAGATGGTGCAGGGTTATGGTTGCATAGAGGTTTTCATATTTGTCAAGAAGGTCTACTGATGTCTTTGTAGTGATGTGCTCCATAATGATCTTGAGTTTTGGAAAAGCAGCAGCCAAACGTTCGTATATGGAAGCAAATTCTGCTTCTCTATCCATCACAAAACCATTGGTCTCACCATGTACACAGAGTGGAATGTTAAGTTCACTCATCGCTTCAAGTGCAGGACGTAACTCTTCTACATCAAAACCGCTTACACCACCTTCAGAGTTGGTTGTGATACCAGCAGGGTAGAGTTTAATTGCAGTGATCTCATCTTTTACTGATTCTAAAAAAGCCTTGTCATATGAAGGTTTGAAAAAAAGTGTCATGTAAGGAGTGAACTTTTCATCTCCCACAGCTTTCATAATACGCTCTTTATAAGCAATGACTTCTTCTTTTGTACTTACCGGAGGTATAAGATTAGGCATAATGATAGCCCCTGAAAAAGTATAGGCAGAACTGTGAGCGATGTTTTCTAACATCTCTCCGTCTCTAAGGTGCAGGTGCATGTCAAGTGGTGCGTTTAATTGCATCAAAATCCTTTAGTACATAATATTTGGGGTGATCGGCATCTGTATTTTGAGGTACAAGCCAATAGGTTATATCTATTTTGCCACAAAATGCATTAAATCTGAGTATAGAGAGATGTTTAGGAGGCGTATAATCCACCAAAGGATAGTCAATGCCTCCTTTAAACAACTGGTTACATCGTAAAATACGCAAGCTGCTTGACGCTAAAGCTTTATGGGGTGCATTAAACTCAAACTGCCATTTGGCATACTCTGAACATGTAGGATAGTAGCGGCAGGAAGCCGGTAACATCTTTGAGATATATTGGTAGCCTTTAATGGGGGCCAAGAAGAAGTTTTTCATGGCGTATTATAGTTAAAATGGAGCGTAGAGTCAATTTTGATTTTGTGCTATAATCCCTTTTATGAATAACATACAACGTAAGTTTTTAGTATCAGCAGATATAGAACGCTGGCTTAAAAAATATATACCAAAACTTCAGAAGACAGAAAAATTTTATATCTCTTCAAATGCAGATGAAGCGTGTTATTACCATAAATGTTTTCCAGATACTTATATAAAAGTCATAGTAGATAAACAAGGACATGAAGAAGTCTCATCTATAAGTGAAGCCTTGTATCTATCTCAACGTAAAAAGCGTTTGGGCAGGGTCATCGTTAAAAAATCTTACACCGCCTTGATAGATGAAAATACTTTTGTGGTTGAGAAGTACTTGAAAAGGCTTAAAGGGATCTATATCGTTATAGGACATTTTAAAGATGAAAAAGTACTCAGGGATTCAGAGTCTATCCCTGCACTGCAACCTTTTGTACTTAAAGAGATCGATCAGGATGGTAAATACAGTGACAAAGCATTAGCACTCTATGTACGACCTATAGAATACGATGTACACAGACTTTTTGAAAAGATAGATGCCTTTGAATCACCCAATCTCTTTTTTTGGCAAGTACCACAACATGTATACATACGTGATGGTGTCTCTTTGGTACTCTACAGGAACCTGCGTTTGTTAAATCACTATAAGATGAACTTTCAAAAAAAACATTTTTCTGCAACACTACATCGACTACGTGTTCTCTTACACCGTACAGCAACTTTACTGGAGATCTTTTCAGACCTGTATAACCCAAATGTACAGCGTTTCTGTAGCGAATTATTAGAACGATACTATGAAGAGACAAAGGTATTGCGGTATCTTTACTTTTTAAATGAGCTTTGTCCCACACGAGAAGATGCCAAGCTAACACTTTACAGTGAGTTAAAGAGTCTTATCTCTGAAGAGGAGGATGCTGTCACACAAATGCTTCTCTCTCAACCTTTTGTTCAGATGATAAATATGCTTGCAAGAGAGATCAAAGTAGAGGAAAACCACAAATATATCTCTTTGAACCAAGAGGTAAAAAATGTAGTCAGAGAACGTTTGGGAAACTTTGAAATGCTTCTAGGAAAAACAAAAGAGGGATATGATGATGATATGCTTGAAGAGCTTTACATCTTAATGGACTCTTTGCAAACCTTAATAGAAGATTTTTTCCACATCATAGGAGAAAAAGAAGCTCAGATCATCGTAGAAGAACTCAACATTCTTTTAAAGCCTTTACGTGAATATAGAAACTGTAAAGAGCGTGCCGTGATACTCGATACCATCAAAGCACAATCAGAGATTAAAACATTAGACACTGAACCACTTTTGTGTGAACACGAAGAGCATTTGAAAGAGAAGATAGAACATGCCCTAAAGCTTTTGAGGACTTCTAAGTTTTATATCTAGTTAGTGATGTGAAAAGAAAAATGGAACAAGTAATTTAATCATAAAAATTTTTTAAAATATTGAGTGTCAAAAAATATACTTTACCTTATAAAACATCCCAATATAGAACATTTTATAAGGTTTTCTATTGAAGGGGAAGATTTTATAGCCTGCAAACGTCGCTACAGCGGAAAACCTTATAAAATATGTTAGATTATAACGTTTTAATAATATCTACTGTGTTTGCTAATCAATAGAAATAATTTTTCCTTGTTTGCCAAGTTTATATGTTTTACCTTTCCATTCAATAGTTGTTTTAAATAAGTTGATAAAAAATAGGATTGGGAAAAATATTAGATCATAGGCAATGGTCATAAGTAAGTTTGAAACGATAGGCATTTTATAAATGGACTTGTTCAAAACAATGATATTAATAACTCTAAGAGATAATACACCACTAAAAAGTATTAAAGAATATGCTGTATAGACACTACTTCCTGTGCATAGAGAAGCAAGTAGTAAAACAGTAGCATAAAGCAGAGGATTCCACATTAATGCAAAAAGTATATAAACTGCGATACCTTCTGCACGAACCATACCAAACCATTTACCAAGATGATTGATACCTTCTTGTAAAGAGAGCTTCTCATGAGGCATCATTACTGTTTTGGGAATAAAAATATTTTTGTACCCCCATTCAGCACTTGCAAATCCAAGCTCTCTATCATCACTTACAGT
>CBFHPE010000020.1:0-23280 GCA_965657515.1 Sulfurovum sp. | reverse complement strand
TTCTGTTAAAAAAGCACTTCCAACTGGAAAAGTAAAAAAAGGTAAGGTTATTAAAGCCGTAGTTGTTAGAACTAAAAAAGAGATCCAGAGAGAAAATGGTTCACTTATTAGATTTGATGACAATGCCGCAGTAATTATCGATGATAAAAAGGAACCAATTGGTACTCGTATCTTTGGCCCTGTAAGTCGTGAAACAAGATATGCAGGTTTTATGAAGATCGTATCACTTGCACCGGAGGTATGGTAATGGCTAAAACATTCAAGATCAAAAAAGGTGACCAGGTAATGGTTATCGCTGGTGATGACAAAGGTAAAACTGGAGAAGTTCTTCAAGTTCTTACTAAAAAAGATGCAGTGATCGTTGCAGGGTGTAAAACAGCTAAAAAAGCTGTTAAACCAAGCGAAGATAACAAAGAGGGTGGATTTGACAACAAAGAAATGCCAATCCATATCTCAAATGTAAAAAAAGTAGAGGCATAATCTTATGAGTAGAATGAAGCAAAAGTACAATGACATCGTACCTGCACTTAGAGAAGAGTGTGGGATCACTAACCCGATGCAGACTCCTAAGCTTGAGAAGATAGTGATCTCTGTTGGTGCTGGTGAAGAGGGTAAAGATAACAAACTCATCGCTAACATGACAGATACTATCTCACTTATCGCTGGTCAAAAAGCGGTAGTCGTGAATGCTAGAAAATCTGTTGCAGGTTTTAAAGCAAGAGAAGGTGCTCCAACAGGTATCAGAGTAACACTTAGAGGTGCAAATATGTATAACTTCTTTGACAAACTCGTATCTATCGCACTTCCAAGAGTAAAAGACTTTAGAGGTACACCAAGAAAAGGTTTTGACGGACGTGGTAACTATAACTTCGGTCTTCAAGAGCAATTGATGTTCCCGGAAGTTGAATTTGATAAAGTAATTAAGACTCACGGTATGAACATTACGATCGTAACAAGTACTGAAAATGATAAAGAGGGATTCGCGCTTCTAGAGAAGCTTGGAATGCCTTTTGCTAAAGGGAAGAACTAATGGCTAAGAAATCAATGATCGCAAAGCAGAAAAGAACTCCAAAGTTCTCTTCTCAGGGATATACAAGATGTAACATTTGTGGTAGACCTCACTCAGTATACAGAGACTTTGGTCTTTGCCGTGTGTGTTTAAGAAAAATGGCTAACGAGGGAATGATCCCTGGTATGCGCAAAGCAAGCTGGTAAGGAGAATAACAAGATGATGACAGATATAATTGCAGATTCTCTTACTCGTATAAGAAATGCTGCGCAAAGAAGATTAGACGTTACTACACTTCTTCACTCTAAAACGATTGAAGCAACCGTATCTATTTTAGTAGATAAAGGTTACTTAGAGTCTTACAAAGTGAAAGAAGATGGAAACAAAAAGACAATTAAAGTAGTTCTTAAATATGACGAGAATGAAAAAAGCGTGATCAACGAGATCGCAAAGATTTCTAAGCCTGGTAGACGTGTTCACCAAGGTAAAGATGATATTAGAACATTTAAAAATGGTTACGGTACTTTGGTTGTTTCAACTTCTCAAGGTGTTCTTGCTAATGATGAAGCGTTTAAACGTGGAATCGGTGGCGAAGTAATCTGTAGTATTTGGTAAGGAGAAAAGATGTCAAGAGTAGGAAAAAGACCAGTAACTGTTGCAAGTGGTATTGAAGTATCACTAGACGGTACATGTCTCGTGGCTAAGAAGGGCAATCTTGAAAAAAGACTTGAGACTCATGGTAGAGTAGAAGTTAGTATTGATGGATCTGAAGTTACTTTTACAAGAGTAGGTGAAGAGAAGCAAGATGCTGCATATTGGGGTACATACAGAGCTTTATTTAACAATATTATTATTGGACTAGATAAAGGATATGAAAAATCTTTAGAGATCAATGGTGTTGGTTATAGAGCAGCTGTTCAAGGTAAAGTACTTAACCTTCAACTTGGGCACTCTCACCCAATTGATTTCAACATCCCTGAGGGATTAGATATTAGTGTAAATAAAAATATCATTACTATCAAGGGTGCAGACAAGCAAGCAGTAGGTCAAGCCGCTGCTGAGATTAGAGACTTCAGACCACCAGAGCCGTACAAAGGTAAAGGTGTTAAGTATACTGATGAAACTATCATCAGAAAAGCTGGTAAAGCAGCTGGTAAGTAAGGAGCGGTAGATGTTAAAAAGTATTCAAAAAAGAAAAAATAAACTACGTGCTCAAAGAAAAGCAAGAGTAAGAGGTAAGATCTACGGAACAACTGAGTTACCAAGATTGACTGTTTTTAAATCAAACAAAAACTTCTATGCACAAGCTATCGATGATAACACAGGTACAACACTTGCTTCTGCTGACGGTAGAAAACTTGGTGTAAAAGTGAACAAAGAAGAGGTGAAAACTGTAGCAGCTGAAATGGCTAAGAACCTTGCTGCTAAAAACATTGATTCTGTTGTTTTTGATAGAAATGGTTACCTTTACCACGGTGTTGTTGCCTCTTTTGCTGATGCACTTAGAGAAGCCGGAATTAAGTTTTAAGGAAGCATGATGGAAAACAGAAATAACGAAGAAATCGAAAAAGAATTTGAAGAAGTAATCGTAAATATCGGTCGTGTTACTAAAGTTGTTAAGGGTGGTAGAAGATTTAGATTTACTGCACTTGTAGTTATTGGTGACAAAAAAGGTACAGTTGGATATGGATTTGGTAAAGCCAAAGAAGTTCCAGACGCGATCAAAAAAGCGGTAGATGATGCACATAAGAACCTTGTAAAAGTGAATATCAAGGGAACTACAATCGCACATGACATTGAGCACAAGTTCAATGCAAGTAGAATTGTACTTAGACCAGCATCAGAAGGTACAGGTGTTATCGCCGGTGGTGCTGCTAGACCAGTACTTGAGCTTGCAGGGATCCAAGATGTTCTTAGCAAATCAATCGGTTCTAACAACCCAAATAACCTAGTAAGAGCAACTATTCAAGCACTTACTAGAATTAAATCGTAAGGGGTAATTATGGGTTTACATAATTTACAACCAGCACCAGGTTCAACTAAAAATAGAAAAAGAGTTGGTCGTGGTCAAGGTTCAGGAACAGGTAAAACAGCTGGACGTGGTAACAAAGGTCAAAAAGCAAGATCTGGTTACAAAAGAAAAAGAGGTTTCGAAGGTGGTCAAATGCCACTTTACAAAAGATTACCTAAAATTGGTTTTACTTCTAGAGTAGAAAAACCATATGTGATCAATGTAGAAAAGATCAAAGCAGTAGCTGAACTTTCTGAGATCACACTTGAGACTATCAAGTCTGTACATAAGCTTGGTAAAGATGTTACTAAAGTGAAGTTAATTGGTGCTAGCGCAAAAGATCTTGCTGCTAAGATCAAAGACGACGCTGTAACTACAAGCGGAAAATAATTATGGGCAATGCTTTAACTCAAAAAATCCTTATTACATTAGGATTCCTTTTTGCGTACAGAGTTTTAGCCTATATCCCAACTCCAGGTGTTGATTTGGGTGTGATCAAAGAGTTCTTTGATGACAACTCAAGCAATGCCCTTGGGCTAATGAACATGTTCTCTGGTAATGCCGTTGAACGTTTAAGTATCATCTCTTTAGGTATTATGCCTTACATTACTGCATCCATCGTTATGGAACTTCTTGCAGCAACTTTCCCTACACTTGGTCAAATGAAAAAAGAACGTGACGGTATGCAAAAATATATGCAGATCATTCGTTATTTTACTATTTTTATTACCGTTGTACAGGCTATTGGTGTCTCTATGGGACTTCAAAGTATGACAGGACGTGCAGGACAAAGTGCTATTATGATCGACACAACGACTTTCATGGTATTAACAACATTCTCTATGTTGGCAGGTACGATGTTACTTATGTGGATAGGTGAGCAGATCACACAAAAAGGTATCGGAAACGGTATCTCACTGATCATCTTTGCAGGTATTGTATCTGGGCTTCCTTCTGCTATCGGTAACACGGTAAGAGCAGTGAACGCAGGAGAAATGAACTTCTTAGTAGTCCTTGGTATTTTAGCGATCATGCTGATCACTATCTTGGCTATTATTTATGTTGAACTTGGTGAGAGAAGGGTTCCTATCTCTTATTCAAGAAAGACAATTATGCAGAACCAGACAAAAAGAGTAATGAACTATATTCCTGTAAAAGTAAACCTTTCAGGTGTTATTCCTCCAATTTTTGCTTCTGCTATCTTGATGTTCCCATTGACGATGTTGCAGTCTAGTACGTCTGATTTTGCGACAGCGATCGCAGATTCATTGGCACCGGGTGGTATAACATTTAACGTGGTTACATTTTTACTTGTTATGTTCTTTGCATTTTTCTATGCGTCTATCGCATTTAATGCAAAAGACATTGCTGATAACCTAAAAAGACAAGGTGGATTCATCCCTGGTGTTAGACCAGGGGAACACACTAAAGAGTTCTTGAATGAAGTTGCCAGTAGATTGACAGGTTCAGGTGCAGTATATCTTGCGATCGTATCTACGGTACCATTTATGGTTATCTCAGGTATGGGAGCATCCTTCTACTTCGGTGGGGTTGCTGTACTGATCATCGTTCAGGTTGCGCTTGATACAATGAGAAAGATCGAAGCACAAAGAACAATGAACCAATACGACACACTAGGTAATGTAGGTCTATAATGGCTATTGCTATTAGAAAACCTGACGAGATCGCTAAGCTCAAAGCAGCTGGCGAGATCGTTGGTAAAACACTTCAATATCTCCAAAATCTTATCAAGCCGGGTATGACTCTTAACGAGATAGATGCATTGGGTGAAGCGTATATCCGTGAACACGGAGCGATCCCGTCATTTAAAGGACTCTATGGATTTACAGGTTCTGTATGTACATCACTCAATGAAGTATGTATACATGGTGTACCGGATGATACTGTGGTCAAAGAGGGAGATATACTCGGTTTGGATATTGGTACTAAGTTAGACGGATATTTTGGTGATGCAGCTATTACTATGGCTGTGGGTCAAATATCAGCTGAAGACGAAGCACTTATAGCTTGTTCCAAAGGCGCACTTTACCATGCGATAGAAAATATCAGAGTAGGTATGCGTTTTAAAGAATTGACTAAACTTCTCGAAGATTACATTGTTGATGCAGGTTTTGTGCCTTTGCGTGACTACTGTGGTCATGGGATAGGTACAAAACCACATGATGAGCCAAATATTCCAAATTATTTGGAGGGGAAACCAAATCAGGGACCAAAGATCAAAAATGGTATGGTCTTCTGTTTGGAACCAATGGTATGTCAAAAAAGCGGACAACCTCTGTTACTTGAAGATGAATGGTCAGTGATCTCTGATGATAAACTCAGATCATCACACTATGAACATCAAGTTGCAGTGGTTGATGGTAAAGCGGTCATATTGACTGAAGCTGTATAATTAAGGATAAAATCATGGCAAAAGATGACGTAATTGAAATTGACGGTAAAGTGGTTGAAGCTTTACCAAACGCAACATTTAGAGTAGAACTTGACAACGGACATATCGTACTTTGTCACATCGCAGGCAAAATGCGTATGCACTACATAAAGATACTTCCAGGAGATACTGTAAAGGTTGAATTAACACCTTACAGTCTTGATAAAGGTCGTATCACTTTTAGATACAAATAGTAAATTTGGCGTTCAGTGTTCATCGCTGAACGTTCAGAATTTCCTCTCTTCAATGCTTTAAATAAAGGCATGTACAAACTTATTCTCTCCATTATTCTAAACATAAGATAAACTTAATATATTTTTCGGTATAATCCCTCTCCCTATTACTATAGGTATAGGAACTGCGCGAAGAATCTTTGATTAATCCCGCACCGATTACTCAAGGGTTGGAGAGACAAAACATCGTCTATCCACGCAAAAACAGGTGTAAAAATAACGTAGGAGTAACCATGAAGGTTAGACCATCAGTAAAAAAGATGTGCGATGATTGTAAGATCATTAAGCGCAAGGGTATCGTACGCGTGATTTGTAAAAATCCAAAACATAAACAAAGACAAGGATAAACATGGCTCGTATTGCAGGGGTTGATTTACCACAAAAGAAAAGAATGGAGTATGCACTTACTTACATTTACGGAATTGGGTTGACAACATCAAGAAAAATTCTTGACAGAACAGGTATTGATTACAACATTAGAGTTCATGAACTTACAGATGCGCAAGCTGCGACTATCCGTAATGATATTCAAGAGAATGTTATGGTTGAAGGTGATCTTAGAAAAAAAGTAACTTTAGACATTAAAGCACTTATGGACTTAGGAAGCTACAGAGGACTTAGACACAGAAGAGGTTTACCTTGTCGTGGTCAAAAAACAAAGACAAATGCGCGTACTAGAAAAGGTAAGCGTAAAACTGTCGGCGCAGCGTAAGGGAGTAGTTAAGTATGGCTAAGAAAAAAGCAAAAAAAAGTATTGCAAAAGGTGTAGTGTACGTAGCTGCAACTTTTAACAACACAGTAATTACAGTTACAGATGAAATGGGTAACGTTATCGCTTGGAGTTCTGCTGGAGCTCTAGGTTTTAAAGGTTCTAAAAAATCAACTCCATTTGCAGCAACAGAAGCAGTTCAAGATGCGATGACTAAAGCAATGGAAAATGGTGTCAAAGAAGTTGGGATCAAGGTTCAAGGTCCTGGTTCTGGTAGAGACACAGCTGTTAAAGCAATTGGTGCAACTGAAGGTATCCGTGTAACATTCTTAAAAGATATTACACCACTTCCACACAATGGTTGTAGACCACCTAAGAAGAGAAGGGTATAAGCATGGCAAGATATAGAGGTCCAGTTGAAAAACTAGAAAGAAGACTTGGTGTTGATCTTGGATTAAAAGGTGAGAGAAGACTCGCTGGTAAATCTGCATTGGAAAAAAGACCATATGCACCGGGACAACACGGACAGAGAAGAACAAAGATCAGTGAATACGGTCTTCAACTTCAAGAGAAGCAAAAAGCTAAGTTCATGTATGGTGTTTCTGAAAAACAATTTAGAGCACTTTATAAAGAAGCAAACTCAAAAGATGGTAATACAGGTTCTATCCTTATCCAACTTCTTGAGCAGAGACTTGACAACGTAGTTTACAGAATGGGTTTTGCAACGACTAGAGCGTCTGCTAGACAATTTGTAAATCACGGTCATGTACTTGTTGACGGGAAAAGAGTAGATATTCCTTCATTTAGAGTAAAAGCAGGTCAGAAGATAGAGATCAGAGAGAAAAGTAAAACAAATCCTCAGATCATTAGAGCGATCGAATTAACTAACCAGACTGGTATGGTTGAATGGGTTGACATGGATAAAGAGAAACTTTTCGGACTTTTCACAAGAGTTCCAGAAAGAGAAGAGATCTCAATCCCAGTTGAAGAGCGTCTAATCGTCGAGCTATACTCTAAATAATACATAAGTTAAAGGCTATTAATGAGAAAAATTAAAATTGCACCATTTATGCCAACAGAGGTAGAAGTAAATGAGATCAGCGCAAACCGTGCTGAGATCGTTGCTTATCCTTTTGAAAGCGGTTATGCTGTTACACTTGCGCACCCATTAAGAAGACTTATTTTAGGATCTTCTATCGGATATGCACCTATTTCTATCAAGATCGAAGGTGCTGCACATGAGTTTGACAACATCAGAGGTATGCATGAAGATGTTGCTGTATTTATCATCAATCTTAAGAACATTCGTTTTAAAATTAAAGACGAGAGTGACAGAGTTGAGTTAAAGTACAGTTTCTCTGGTCACAAAGAAGTGACAGCACAAGACCTTAACAATGATCAGATCGAAGTAGTAAATGGTAACCTGCCACTTGCAACACTTAATGAAGATGCAGAACTTAACTTTACAGTGGTTATCTCAAAAGGTATTGGTTATGTACCAAGTGAAGACCTTAGAGATGATGTTGACGCTGACAGTATCGCATTGGATGCTTTCTTTACTCCGGTAAGAAAAGCAAACTACAAGATCGACCCTGTGCTTGTTGAAGATAATCCTAATTTTGAAAAGATCATCTTTGACATTGAAACAGATGGTCAGATCGGTCCGGTTGAAGCATTTACGAATGCATTGGAAGTAATGAATAAACAACTTTCTGTTTTTAATACGGTACTAGATCTAGATATCTCTGTAGCACCGATAAAAAGAAACAGTGATGATTCTGAGCTTAAACCATTTATGCAAACAGTAGATTCTCTTGGATTAAGTGCAAGATCATTCAACTCGCTTGACAGATCAGGTATAAAATATCTTGGTGAATTGGTATTGATGAGTGAAAACGAGATCAAAAATATCAAAAACCTTGGTAAAAAATCTTTAGATGAGATCAATGAGTGTCTTGTAGAGAATGGATTTGGTTCAGATTTTGAACTCGCAGATGTTACAAGAATTAATCTTGTGAAGAAAATAGAGCAACTTAAAGCATAGTTGTTATAGATATTAAAGGAAAATTATGAGACATAAGCATGGTTATCGTAAATTAAACAGAACGTCTTCTCACAGAGCAGCGCTTCTTAAAAACCTTTCTATTGCTTTGACAAAAGAAGGTAAAATCGAGACTACATTGCCAAAAGCTAAAGAGCTTAGATCTTACTATGAAAAGCTTATTACTAAAGCTGCTTCAGGTGATTTCAATGCACACAGAGCTATTTTTGCAATGTTACAACACAAAGAGTGTACAAACACTATCGTTAATGAGATCGCACCTAAATATGCAGACAGAAACGGTGGATACACACGTATCATTAAAACACGTATGAGAAAAGGTGATGCAGCACCTATGGCAATTATAGAACTTATATAATTGTGCCTGCTTTTTTGTATTTCAGGGCATATGCCTTGAATACATATCTCTAAAATTTAAATTCCCACACAATAACATTGACAAAATAACACTTTTAGTGTATAACACCCAATAGAACATAGTACACATAAAATTTACTATGATTTGGTTATAATCCATAAATAAGAGAGTACATTTTAATAAATGTATCACAAGGAGATAAATTGATTCCATTTACAGATGAAGAGTTACAGCCGGCAGTTGTTGGAGTGATAGAAAAAGTAAGACCATCTATACAGCTTGACGGTGGAGACATAAGCTTGATCGGCATAGAAAATGGCAAAGTATTTGTACAGCTTCAAGGTGCATGTGTAGGATGTGGTTCTTCAGGAACTACGATCAAGTTTGGTGTAGAAAGACAGATGCAAACGCTTATTCATCCTGAAATTACTGTGGTAAATGTACCGCATGGCTTTGAAGATAAATTGGATCAATTGGCTTAAAATGAATAAAGTGAATCAAGAGCTATTATTACAAAGAGCAGAGGCAGAATTTCTTAACGGGGACTATGCCAATGCACTTAGAAGTTATGGTTTGATCTTGAAAGATTATCCTACATTGGATGAAGCGAAGATCGGTGTTTATTTGAGTGATCTAGGCATAGAGAGCCAGGAAGAAGCACAGGCACTGTTTGATTATTATCAAGTGATCAAAGATGAACAGGATAATGCTGTAGATATCATCGATGGGATCATTGAGAACCTTGATACATCCAAAAAGCAGATACAGGAACTTTTGGTTGACCCTGTAGAAGAGCAGGTTGAGTATGGTGACGGTATACGTTACAGTGATTTTTTACGATTGGTAGAGAGTAGAGGTTCTTTCAAAAAAACGTTTGAAGATATTATGTTCTCAACTAAAGTGGTTATCACCAATAAAGATGAATTTATAGATTTTGTAACACAGCTCTCCCAGGAAGGTTTTGATGAGATGGCACTGGGTTATCTTGATGCTTCCGTTTCTCTCTTTGGAGATGACCAGGATATCTTGGCATTGTATCATGTTGTACAGGGTATTAAATAGTGAAATTCGACTTTATTAAAGATGACTTTCGCTTTATCAGCGATGATACTTCCAAACTTGATGACCAGACCCTCTTTTTAAAAACAGCGCAAAACAGCAGATATTTTGAAAAAATGGAACCAAAACCTACTTTTATTACTGTAGATGAATTCATAGCCTCTTGGGAACTTGAGAAAATGAAGGTAGTAGGTGTTACCGGAACCAATGGTAAAACGACCGTAACTGCAGCTATTTACTCTTTTTTACTTGATCTTGATGAGAAACCAGCCCTTCAGGGTACAAGAGGTCTATTTGCCCAGGATCAACGTATAGAAGAGAAGAGCATGACCACTCCATCCATACTTGAAACACTACATAATATGAAACAAACGATGGATCTTGGCTGCTCATACTTCATTATGGAAGTAAGCTCTCATGCTATCGATCAAAAACGTATAGAAGGCTTAAAGTTTGCACTGAAGGTTCATACGAATGTCACCAGTGATCATTTAGATTATCATGGTACAGTTGAAGAGTACAGACGTGTAAAAAGCCTCTTTTTTGCAGATGAATCACCTAAGTTACTCAACAAAGATGATATTAAAAACATCACTTACAATCCTATCGGTGCACAGAGTTATGGTGTAGATGAACCTGCTACATTTAAAGTACAGGCTTTTTCGTTACTGCATGGTATTACAGCGGGTATTAAGCATTTGCAGGAAGAAGCGACTTTCCATTCTCCAATGGTAGGACTATTTAACCTTTTTAACCTTATGGCAGCCATCGGTTCAGTACAGATGTTGACAGGAAGAAAGGTAGAAGAGATCTGTGAAGTGGTTGAACATTTTGCAGGTGTTTCAGGCCGCATGGAAGTCGTAAGCCGTGACCCACTGGTCATCGTAGATTTTGCACATACAGATGATGGGATGTTCCAAGTACTTGACTCTATGAAAGACAGAGACATGACCGTTGTCTTTGGTGCCGGTGGAAACCGCGATAAAGAGAAACGTCCACGTATGGGTGCAGTAGCAGGAAGATTTGCAAACAAGATCTTTGTTACCTCAGATAACCCTCGTGATGAAGTCCCAGAGTACATACTTGAAGATATACTTGTGGGCTTGCATGGTAAGGACGGTGTCACTGCAACACCAGACAGAAAACTTGCGATAAAGATGGCTTTAGAAGCATTGGAGCCAAATGAGGTATTACTCATTCTTGGTAAAGGTGATGAAGATTACCAGGAGATCAAAGGGGTAAAACACCCTTTTGATGACAGAAAAGTAGTAAGAGAATTACTCAAGGTTTAGGTGTCAAAAACCTAAACCTAATATGTATTTGAAACGTCAATACATATTTTGACAGTCGATAATGGCCTTTATCCTTCTTTCTTACCTTTCAGGTTTTTTCGAAAATTTCAAATAGAGTATAGGAAGTATGATCAGTGTCAGCAAGGTCGAGGAGAGCAGACCGTTGATTACAACAATAGCAAGAGGCCTTTGTATCTCAGAACCTGGTCCTGTTGCAAATAGTAGGGGGAGCAGACCAAAAGCTGCAATGGTTGCAGTCATTAGTACGGGTCTAAGTCTTTTTATGGAACCTTCTATCACAGCATCTCTGAGTCCCGTACCACGTTGAATAAGATAATTAAAATAATTAACCATTACAACACCGTTAAGCACTGCAATACCAAGTAGGGCGATGAACCCTACTGAGGCTGGAACAGACATATACTCACCACTGAGATAAAGTCCTATAAATCCACCGATCAATGCCAAAGGTACATTGATAAGAACAATACTTGCCTGTCTCAATGAACCAAATGAGATGAAAAGAAGTATAAACACTAAAAAGAGTGCCAACGGTACAATAATGGCAAGTTTAGATGCAGCTCTCTGCTGGTTTTCAAACTCTCCACCATAGCTAAGGTAATATCCTGCAGGAAGTTTTACATCATTTTCTATTTTCATTTTGGCTTCTTCAACAAAGCTCACAAGGTCACGACCTTCTACATTGGTCTGGACGATAGTCTTTCTGTACCCATGTTCATGTTCTATCTGTACAGGTCCTGCATTTGAAATGAATGTTATAAAGTTTCCGATAGGTACAGCATTACCATCTTCTAGAGGATAATAGAGTTTTTTGATTTTATCAAGAGAATTTTCGATCTTCTCATCACCTTTGACCATAAGGTTAATACGACGCATACCTTCTTGGATGATACCTACCTGTACACCTGTAACCATGACTTTTAGGAAATCATTTAGTTCCTGCTGGCTGATGTTATAGTACGCCATAGCTTTTTTATCAAATTCAAGTTCAAAGTACTCCACACCTTCATTGGCTTTTTTATAGACATCACTACTGCCTTCAATGGTCTCAAGTATACTTTTGATCTGTACAGCGATCGCTTCAAGTTTATCATTATCAGATCCAAAGACATCGATAGCCAGATCACCTCTAACACCAGTTAGCATTTCAGAGACTCTCATCTCTATAGGTTGAGTAAATCCATACTCTATACCTACAAATTCGTCAAGTACTTTTCTTATCTCTTCTATAACGAATTCTTTAGATGGTTCTCTCCATGATTCTTTTTCATGAAGTACCAAAAATGTATCAGTATCATTAAGACTCATAGGATCAAGTCCGAGTTCATCACTACCTGTTCTGGCAATAATATCTTTGATCTCAGGTACCGATGACATAAGTTTCTTTTGAACTTTAATATTGAGGGCCAAACTCTCTTCTAGTGAAATAGAAGGGAGCATCTCTACACCGATAATAATACTACCTTCATCCATTGTGGGCATAAATGATTTACCTGTTTTCTCTGCCAGATACAAAGATCCCGCAAATAGTGCAAATACAACAAGCACAGTTGCTTTGATGTTATTCAATGTAAAAAGTAAGATTGGTCTGTATATCTTGGTTAATACACGTATGAGCCATGATTCTTTGTCCTCTCTTTTTGTCAAAATAAATGATGAAAGAACTGGTATAAGTGTCAGCGCTAAAACAAGTGAAGAGAAGAGGGCAAAGATAATACTTAATGCCACTGGTCTAAAGAGTTTACCCTCAAGTCCTTCAAGGGTCAGTAAAGGCATAAATACAATGATGATGATTAGTACACCTGTAATGATGGAAGGAGCCATCTCTATAGTCGCTGTATAGATAATATGTAATTTACTGTGTCTTTGTTGTTTGGGATTTCCAAGTTCAGCAGTGATATGTTCGACGACAACCACGGCAGAATCGACTAGAATACCTATGGCTATAGCGAGTCCCCCCAGGCTCATAAGGTTAGCCGTTAAACCAAAGTATTGCATCGCAATGAAACTCATAAGCAATGCAAATGGAAGGATAAGTGCAACACTGAATGCAGAGGCTAAGTTACCCAGCATTACAAGCAAAATGACCATAATGAGTATGACGGCTTCATAGAGTGCACTCTTAACAGTATCAGTAGCAAGATTCACAAGATCTGAACGATCATAGAATATATCTATCTTTGTATCACCAGGAAGCATTTTCCCAAGCTGTGTAAGTTCTGCTTTTACTTTGTCTAGTACTATGGCAGTATTTGTACCTTTTAGACCAAGTACCAAACCTTGAACTGCCTCACCATCACCATTTTTACTCACAAAGCCTGCACGGGTAAGGAAGCCAAATTTAACCAAAGCCACTTCACCTAAAGTAATGACCTTGTCATCTCTTTTTCCTACAGGTAATGTTTCTATATCTTTTAGGTTCTTTAATTGTCCTATACTACGTACCAGTATGCTTTCAACTCCTTGAGATACACGTCCAGCACCATCATTTTGATTATTTTCTTCAAGCACGTTAAATATCTGTTCAAGTGTCACACCCATGGTTCGCATTTTATTCAGATCAGGAACAACCTCATAAGTTCTTACTTTTCCACCAAGAGCATTTACTTCAGCCACACCAGAAACTGAACGGATCTTAGGAGAGATTATCCAATCCAAAAGGCTTCGTTTCTCTTCAAGCGAGAGTGTATCTGACTCAATGGTAAACATCAAGATATCACTTAACGGGGTAGATATGGGTGCAAGTCCACCTTCCATATTGGCAGGTAATTCATCTTTGATATCTGCTAATCTTTCACTGACCTGTTGTCTAGCCCAGTAAATATCTGTACCATCTTCAAAATCTATTGTAATGTCACACAGTCCATACTTAGCCACAGAGCGCATCATTGTCTCATGCGGTATTCCAACCATTTTCATCTCTATAGGTACAACGATACGAGATTCCATCTCAGCAGGTGTCATACCACTTGATTTAATAATGATCTTTACCTGTGTAGGAGAGATATCTGGAAAGGCATCAACGGGCAGTTCTTTATAGGCTTTGATACCAAAACCGAGAATCACAAGTGCCAGTAAAGAGAAAAAGAGTCTCTGAGCAAGTGCAAAACCAATAAGTTTATTCATCATCTTCACCTAACATATTTTTAAGTACTGCCAATGAAGTTACTGCTATTTCATTTTTAAGTTCTGCCATTGGGTTAAGGTAATAATATTTGTCATCTTCAGTAAGTATGACTACAGGTACAGATCTAAAACAATCTTTTGTTTTTACAAATATTATTTGCTTGTCTCCATCTTTTATCACGGCATTTTTTTTGACCTTATAGCTTTCTTCTGAAAGAGTGATCTTCGCACTGGTACGAAGTCCGGCAAATACATCTACATCCAAAGGCACAAGAAAACGTACTTGTCTCGTCTGGTTCTGGGAGTTAATAACAGGAGAGAGTTGTAAGATGGTAGTGTTAAACGTATGATTAGCCAATGTGATTTGTACTTTTTGTCCCTCTTTAAGTCCTTCTGTTCTTAAAACCTCAATGTCACTTTCGAGCCAAAGTGAACCTTTCTCCTGAATAATAAACAATGCATCCTCGGTATTTGTACTTTTCCCAGGAGTTGCATTTAGTTCAACTATACGTCCGGCAACTATACTCGTTAGTGGTATTGTTTGAGAGAGTTTTAACTCTTTAAAGAGTGTGTCTATCATAACATCACTTGCACCATAACTTTTAAGAAGTGCTTTAGATGCTGAAACCTTTATTTTATTGGCTTCAAGCTCTGCATTAGCCGCAGTACACTCTTTTTGAGGGATGATCTCTTCTTTACAAAGCATATTTTTTCGTTCTACACGTTGCTCATGATATCTCAATTCAATCGTATCAGATATCGCTTTTTGTTGTGTGGCGATCCACTCGGTACCTGTAACCTCAGCTAAAACCTGTCCTGCTTTAACATATTGGTAGTTAGCAACATTAAGCTTTTTGACATTTGCTTCAAAAGGTAATGAAATAGTATGTAAGAGAGAAGGAGGTGTCACTACTTTAGCGATAAACTCACCTAAAGGCAGTTCATCTGAGGTTTTTGGTGCCTGCGCTTTTATTTGCCAATTATCCTTTTGTTCTGCTGTCAATACAATATCTCCTGCATGGAGTGAAAATGTAAATAGTGTTAGTAATAGTATTTTGTTTCTCATTATTTGTCCTTGATTTCACTGAGTGTATATAGTGTAAATAGTGTGTTGTAATATACCTTTTTTGTAGCATAAATCTCTTGTCTTAACTGATATGACTTTTGTCTGTTCAATAAATATTCGATCACAGAAGTTTCACCAAGGTCATAACTCTTTTTGATCATAGGTAAAAGTTGTTTCTTATAATTTCTATGATTATTTTTCAGTGTTTTAAGCATATGTACTTTACTGTTTAAGTATGACTGTAACTCCAGGAGTCTACTTCTCTTTTCAAGCATAGTTTGTTCATATCGATACCCAAGTGCCGAACTCTTATACATGGCAGCAGCACGTTCCTGCTCCGATCTGTTACTTGTGAAATTCAGAGGTATAGATATACCTATACCATACCTTTCTGTATCTATTTCATTATCATATTGCGCAGAAAGACTGATACTATCTAATGACCTTGAATACCTTTCTAGAGCTACTTGTGTACTCTTTAAACGTTTTGTATGTGCCTCTTTTGAAAGTTGAAATCTATTTCCATCTAATGCTTTGATCGTCCTAATAGGATATATGTCATTACATGATAATATTTCTGTATTTGCATTGTTCATACGACCTAAAACGAAAAGTTTCTGCTTAGATATCTTTTGCGCCATTTCTATCTCTTGAAGTTGTGCATACAGTCTATTCTTTTCAATTTCAAGATGCATGAGCTCAGCTTTTGATATCTCTTCATACTTATATGATTTTTGTTTCTTTTTATATAGCTTTACAAACTCTTTATAATTTTGTTTAGAAACTTTATAGTATTTATTATCTAAACAATGGTTATGATAAAGACTTTTTATGCCATTTTCAAAACTTAATATTTTTTTATCTTCTTCTAGTAAGTGGGCCTCATTATTGAGCCGTGTGATACTTTGTTCTTCTTCTTTGGTATTTCCCCAGGAAAGTTCTTTTGAAAGACCCACAGAGTACTCAAATTCATCTTCACCAATTAAAGGACTTGCATTGGCAGCTGAGCCAAAAAGTTCCATAGGATCCAAAGATGTATCTGCTAAATTCCGTGCTTCCAATAAAAGACGTTCTTGTTCTAAAGCTTGTGTAAGTGTGCTATTGTTATTTGCGCTATCTAATACCTGTTTTAAGGTAAGTGTTGATGTATAACCAAGTTGTACCAATAATACAAATAGGATGACATGTCTCATGAAATTTTCTCTTTCTTTATAATCTATATTTTTTTTGTAGTGACCTAAACCAATCAAATATGGTAAATATCACAAATGCATAGGGTGTAAATAGTGGTAATAAGTAAGATTATGCTATTGGTGGTTTATAGGAGGTTTTTTCAAGAGGGGAGACATAGTGAAGTAAGATATGTGGTATTGTTTCTCTTTTAGCTAGATGGATCAGAATATCATGATAAGTGGTTACTATAGCCATAAAATGAAACATATTATGTAATTCATTAAACTCAGCACATTCTGAGGATGGGGCTTCATCACTCATATAGTGTACAATTTTCTTATGTTCATTTTTATCAATGACTGAGATAAAAGTATCATGAAAAGCACTAAAAGAAAGCATAAACAATACAACAAACATGACTTTTGATTGCACAGTAGAATCCTTTTTGATTTAATATTACCAAAGCTGTGTTAACTAAGTGTAAATCATGAAACTTCAAGTCTGATATAATAAATTTTTGTAACCAAACATAATACTATACTTTAGTTGTTGTGTATTTTATTGTGTAAGCAAAACCCTATAAGAGAAATAACTAAATAAGCTGGCCTAAAAATTATAATTTGCTATGATTCTTAACTGCGAATAGTCTTGAAAATCTGCAACTTTATGATCTATAGATGTATATGCAGCAGTCGCCGAGATTCTTTCATTCCATTCGTATTCCAAAATAGCGTCCACTTCAGTTGCATGGTAGAGAGTCGCATTATCTGCTTTAAAATCACCATAAGCCAACCCAAATACCAAACCATCTATACCGATCTGATCAAATGCATACCCGGCACCAATGACCCACGCTTTACCTGAAGTCCCTAAGGCATCAAGTGTTTGATCTTCCATAGAAGTAAAGAATGCTCCACCACCCAGGCTTAATCCCATGGCACCAGTGTCTCCGTTATCTTCATTGTATGCTGCCAGAATAGTGATACCAATGTCTTCAAAGGCGGTTTCTATACTAATGCCGTAAGTTTGTCCATCCTGATCGCCCAGGAGGGCAGAACCCGTTTCCTGACTACCATCATACTGAAGTCCAAGTGTGAGTGTTGTATTTTCAAATAGTTTATGTGCGTATCCCAATTCTGCATAGATGACATTTGCTATGTCACTGTAGTGGTAATACCATAGACTTAAAGAGAGGTCCTCAAATCCTTCATAAGAAGCTGCCGCATAATAGACACCATCAATCTTTTGTCCTGCTTCCAATGTCTCACCCACATCAACAAAGTCAGCACTGTTCACACCATTTTCCCAACCTGCCATTTTATCGATCAATCCTGCAGTTAATGTTAGGTTATCAATATCTGTATTTGTAAGCGTATAGGCTTCAAAATAGTTTGGCATCATTCTAATGTCATCACTGTCGGCATGAGGTGTGTCAAGAGACTGTCTTCCTAGCTTTAGTTGTGTATTTCCCCATTCCCCATCTAAGTAAGCTTGAGAGAGAAGTATAAAGCTTTTTTCATCATCATCAAAAAAGTCACCATTTGTAATGTGTGAACTTTTATTGATTCCAGAATTAAGTACTGCGTAGGCTTCCGCCCCAACCATAAACCCGTTCCATCGTTTAGAATAAAGATGAAAGTGTCCTCCCAGTGCATAGGCACTGTTATTTGGACCACCGTCTTCATCAAAATTAATATATCCTGCCCTGATTTGGCCTTTAGTATGTTCCACTGGATCATATGAACTCAAAATACTTCTTACACTTCGTATCTCTATGGGAGTATTAACACTCTCTAAAGATGTATTGGTTTCACTGTTTACAGGGTTTTTTGCATATATATTAATACTCATTATCATTAGAATGGCTGTATTTAATCCACTCTTATTCATTTTCTTTCCTTATTATTTGGTATTGAGGGTCAAGTCATAGAGACTAAGACCATCAATGATTTAAATCTTTTCTACTTCTATTTTTTCAGCTTCATCCCTGCGCAGAGCGATCAGTGTGGAACCTACTTCTATCTCTATGGTCTGCTTGGCCAAAGAACAACCTTTTACAAGAAGTTCTTCCCCTCTCATGACACCAAAAGAGTTTAAACGGTCTTTGAGTGCTTTGTCTGCAGAGATCCTGAGTATCTCAGCACGGTTTCCTTTTTGTAATTCTGTTACATTCATCTGTTCTCCTTCTATGTAAGCATAAGCGCTAAACGATATGTGATAAAGCTTAGCACCCATGCAGTTACTGATGTGGTGATGAAGAGGTATCCAAGATACTTCCATCCGCCTGCTTCTCTAGCAAATACCATAGACGCAGCCAAACATGGCAGGTATATCATGACAAAGACAATGAATGCAAGTGCAGAAGCAAATGGTATGTTTGCTTTGATCTGCTCTATGAGTCCACCATGTTCTTCATCTACTTCATCACCAAGGGCATAAAGTACACCAAGTGTAGAGACAACGACTTCTTTGGCAGCCAGTCCTGTCTCTAGTGCTACTGCCATACGCCAGTCAAATCCAAGTGGCGCAAAGAGTGGTTCTGAGAAATGTCCAATCTTACCTAAGTAGCTTTGCTCTAACAATTTAAGAGAAAGTTCATTATTAAGCGTTGCTTTTGTCTCTTCTTGTACGGCCTGTTCTATCTTTGTCTCATAGAGTGTTTCAAGCTCAAGATTCTTAGGATAATTACTTGCAAACCACACTAAAACTGCAGCTCCCAAGATAAAGGTACCTGCTTTTTTAACATATGACTTCGCCTGACCATAGACTGTGTGCCAGATCAGTTTGAGTGATGGCATACGGTACTTAGGCATCTCCATAACAAAAGGTTCATCTTCACCTTTAAAGACAAAAGATTTTAATACTTTAGCCATAAGCAGTCCAAGAACTGCACCAGCGATATAGACGATGAAGAGTATATTACCCGCTTCATCCGGTGTAAAGAATGCACCTATGAAAAGGACATAGACCGGAAGTTTTGCACCACAGGACATAAATCCTATGATGAAAAGTGTGATCAGTCTGTCTTTCTCATTTTTAAGTGTTCTTGCTGCCATGTAGGCAGGAACCGAACATCCAAAACCTGTAACCAGTGGGATGAAACTTTTACCATGTAATCCAAACTTGTGGAAAAAGCCATCCAGTAAAAAAGCCACACGGCTCATGTACCCTGTTGTCTCAAGCAGTGCAATACCGATAAACAAGATGACAATATTCGGCAGGAACATGATCACGGCACCTACACCGGCGATCATACCGTCTGCTACAAGAGAACCAAGTTCACCTTCTCCCAGTACAGCTTTTGCCTGATCACCAAGCCATGCAAATGCAGCATCGATGTAATCCATAGGAATAGCACCCAGTTCAAAAGTAATTTGAAATAATCCCCACATGAAAAATAAAAATAGTGGAATACCCAATATTTTATTGATAAGAAGGTTGTCTATCTTTTGGGTAAGGTTTTTGGCTTTCATCCCTTTTACAGACATCACTTCCATTTTTGCACCTTTTGCAAAAGCGAAGTGTTCATCTGCAAAGATCTCATCTAGGTCTTTTGTATTGTTATGCAGATAAAGGTGGCTGAGACCTTCTCTGACAATAGGAAGCATCTCTATCCATATTGGTTCATCGTGCATTCTTTTATAGACATCTTCATCTTCTTGTAAAAGTTTGACTGCAAGGTGACGATAGGAAAGTGTACTTTTATAGTTTTTTTCTTGCATAAATGAAACGATGTGTGAGATCTCTTCTTCTATGGGGTCAGAGTAGATGACCTTTGAAGAGGTTTCTTCTTTTTCATAGACATCAATAATGGCATTTTTAAGTGCCTCAACACCTTCTTTTGTGGCAGCAGATGTCTTCACACATGGTACGCCCAAGATAGCAGAGAGTTGCTTTTCATCTATACTGATACCTTCTTTTTGGGCTTCATCAGACATATTGAGTGCAACAACAACTTTTTTACCGGTTTCAAGAAGTTGTGTGGTAAAAAGTAGGTTTCTTTGTAAATTTGTTGAGTCAACTACATTGACGATCACGTCGTATTCGTCACTTTGTAAAAAGCTTTTTGTTACTTTTTCTTCTATGGTGTATTCTGTAAGTGAATAAGCACCAGGTAAGTCGATGATATGTGCCTCATAATCTTTACATGTGACATCATCACAGATAGTAAACTCTACTTCTGTTTTATCTACAGTAACACCTGAGAAGTTACCGACTTTAAGTGTTGCATTTGAGATGGCATTGATGAGGGATGATTTTCCCACATTTGGTTGTCCGGCTAATGCAATAGTGATTTTTTCCAAAACTTTTCCTTATAGTTCTATATAACATAATAGAAATGATAATAAGTATCATTTGCTAATTTTTCGCAGTATAGTCAAAGTATTCTTAAATAAACTTAAAAATGAAATTAATTATCATTTAGTTTATTGAAAATTTTTCACCGGTTTTTTGTGTTTTATCGTAAAGTAGGTAGGCGTGTATGATCTGGTATGTCATCCATCCAAATGAAAAGATCGTTAATATACCTGCTAAAAATATAAGCTTAGTCATAAAAATTGACATGATAAAGGTAATAACTGTTGCCAAGTGAATATAGAGATGTTTCTTAGCTGTCTTTGGGTGTACGACCTCATGCATCATGGGTGCAGTAAAGTAACCTTGGGAGTTGAGGTGAAACCAGGTTAAAAAAGGGATGATCTTGTAGAACATGGCAAAGACGATGCTGAGTGCAAAAGAGGCAAACAAAATATAACTAAGTGCTTTGAACATCTCTTGTGTTGTAAAAAGCGTCATGGCTATTGACAATAGGCTCAATAGTAAAGAGCTAAGACCCATACGCCAAAACCATACGGTCGCATCTGTCAAAGGACGTTTACGTTGCGTCAAGCGTTTGAGGGTGATCAGTGCATAAGAGCCTAGCAATACTATCAGGAAAATATCGGACAAGAACCATGCATGAGGCCAAAAGAGTGCAAGAATAGAGGATAGCAAGAGTAGGAAGAACAATACCTTTGGCAAATGTTTAGAGATGAGGTCAGGGTAAGCAGGTGTCACATAAAACATCTCTATGACTTGAAAAGAGATAGCAATGATAAGTAAGGATATCCATCCATAAAGACCAAATGAATAGTGTGCTTCTTTGAGTTGAAGATAGTACGTTCCCTCTATGAGACCTCCTAAAGAAACCGCCATGTAAAGTGCAAAAAGTAATACAAACAGTAAAGAGAGAAGGGCATAAGTTATCCCTTTTGAGGATGCGGTATGGTGCTCTAACTGTAGAAGATTTTTTAACATGACAAAAAGGATATCAATCAATGATATGCCCAACAAAACAGATGCAACCATAAACAACCATGAGATATGAGGCATGTTAAATGCAAAGAGTAAAGTGACAACTCCTAAAACAAAAGGGTAAAGCAAGAGGTTTGCTTTTAGAATGGGTGAGCTAAGTGTCACCCCTGCTATCACAGGTAACATTTGGAACAGTGCTGCAAACATAAAAGAGAGCATCACTCCCAGTGTCAACATATGTGTCAATGTAATAGCCGCAGTAGTTGAAGCATCAAATATCTCCACCCCATAAAATAAAATAGAAATACCGCTGAGTATACCAAAGAGTGCACCTGTAAAAAAGAAACGAAATACAACAGATATAGGAGGTGCCTGGTCCAAGGAGAGACCATTTTGGTTAAACATCTACGAGGTCACTTAAGTTGATCGTTTTATTTTTACAGATAAGAATATGCCACTGTTTTTTTTCATCTTCTTTTGTGAAGACCTTAAAATGATGTGTCTGTGCAAAATCAATCAAAGGAAGAGGGTTTTTACGGTGTAACATGTAGAGATAAGCATTTTCATCCAGTAACTTTAAGATCTTCATAGATTTCTCCAAGGGTTCTGGATGTTCCATCTCCCTGGCATCAAGATATATTTTGTTTAACTCTGGCATCAAAAACCTTCTTAGAGTGACATCTTACTCATGATATCAAGTGTTTCTTCTTTGACATCAGCAGGTAATGTTCTGTCACACATGGGATACAGCATCTGCTCCTCTTTCATGTTGTGTTGTTGAAGCAGTATCATGGCAGACTCTGCAAGCGAGAGATATGCATCTTTGTCTTTAGACTCAAGTGCTTTTGCCATGTTGGCGATGATACCTCTAACCTGTTCATGTTCATAACGCATGACTTTGGTAGGACCCTCTGTCATACCGGTCTGCTTTTCAAAAGCCGGGAAAAGAGTATCCTCTTCTTTTGCAAAGTGTAAAAGTGTCTCATTTGAGAAAGCCAAAAATCTTTCTTCAGCTACTTCCCATTCTCCTAATGCTACCGCTTCTTCTGCTTTGGCAAAGGTGGTGTCACACGCTCTATGTTCGTCTGTCATATAGTTTGCAATGCTCATTTTCTACTCCTTAATTGTGATCAATGTATCTTGTTTGTCACTGTTTAATAATATCTCTTCAACTCTCTTTTGCCATAAGGTTTGAAAGAGCTCTTTCTCTTCTTTGGAAGCAATGCCTTGAAGATTCTTTTGCATTAGTGGCATCATCCTTTCATCAGCGGGCACAGAGGAAGGATCATAAGAGAGGGTAACACTTTGCATCGTGTCAAGACGTGTAAGCTTGACCTCTGCATCCATAGGTATGTCATAGCTGATCAGACCATTTCTGGAAAAATTGCCTTTGATGCCTTTAAAACCACTGCTG
>CBFHPE010000019.1:0-23549 GCA_965657515.1 Sulfurovum sp. | reverse complement strand
TGTTAATTTACTATTGATTGCTCTTTTTGTCTGGGCATTTCAGAGTAGTACAATGCACTTTCATCATCATGAAATTGAAGAGATATCTGAGTGTAGCCTCTGTCATACTTCAGAACAGATGGATCTTAATCATCATAATAGTTCTAGTGTTATTGTAAATGAGAATTTTGCTGTAAAAACTAGAAAACATGTAGAAAAAGTTGTTATAAAACCTCGATTTGATTATACGCTTGTCCCAACATTAAAGTTTATTGATATCATTCAGGCTCAGCGATATACAGTTGAATCCATACCTTTAGGTTATTATGCCATGGCTCCTCCCCACCTTTGCTCTTAATATCCAAATGATCAATAACAACTAAAATCAAACTAAACTATATAAATATACATAGAGTATAAGGGAAATAATGAAAAAACTAATAATAACAAGTGTAATAGCATCATCGATACTATTGGCACAAGGGACGACTGAACAGTCAATTGAAGAACAACTTGCAAGTAAAAAAGTAGAAGGTTATAAAGCAAAGAGTAGCTATATGCCAGATATTTCACTCATTGTCGATGCATCTTATACACATCAGTCATGGGATGAAGACGGACATACGGATGAACTAGAACTTCCAGGGTTTGTTCATGGTGGGGGACATGACCATGATGGTCATTCACACACTTCACTTGCAGGAGATGATGGGTTCAATTTTAACTATGCAGAATTATACATTGGTGCATCTGTAGACAACTATTTTGACCTTGATGCAATTTTTCACATCACAGAAGATGATTTTGAGGTGGAAGAGGCATTTGTAACAACACGTGCACTTCCATACCATCTACAGATAAAACTTGGTAAGTTTAAAAGTGATTTTGGATACCTCAATAATAAGCACCACCATAACTACAACTTTTACGAAATGCCACTTGTATATAGTGCAATATTAGGCGACCATGGACTTACTGAACAAGGTTTCCAATTTCAATATGTTGTTCCTGCAGAACAGTATATTATGGTAGGTATAGAAGCATTAAAAGGTGAAAATGAGCGTAGTTTTGGTTATGAAGGCTTTACGCTTGGTGAAGATGGACATGACCATGATGACGAGCATGATGATCATGATGACCATGAAGAAGAAGGACATGAAGAAGAGCATGATGAACATGAAGAAGGTTACATGACTTCGATTGATGATACTGATTTTCCTTCATTATGGATAGCGTATGTAAAAACATCATTTGACATTGGTGGGGGGACACTACTTGCAGGTGTAAGTATGGCACAGGGTGAATCACGTATGAATCACCTTGAAGATGAAGAGGGTGCACATGCTTACTCAGGTGACAATACACTTTATGGTGCTGATCTTACTTATAAGTATTATTTTGCAGCTGATCATTCAATCACATGGCAGAGTGAGTATATCTACAGAGAGATGGATGGTACTAAGTATGTAGAAGGTGAAGATGGTGAGTGGAAAGATGTTGCACTGAACAAAGAACAGTCAGGTTATTATACTGAGTTGATCTACCAGCACGACAAAAACTATAGAGCAGGTGTTCGCTACAGTGCACTTAACCAAAATGATATCACTGCCAATGGTAACAATCAGAACATGCCTGATGATATGTACGTAACTTCTGCGATGTTAGAGTATAATCCAAGTGAATTCAGCCGTATTAGACTACAATATAACCATAATAGTTCTCTTTATGATGAAGATGGCGAAAAAAATAACAAAGATGAAATTGTATTGCAATTCAACTATGCGATCGGTGCACATGGTGCACACAGTTTCTAGGAGCGGTATATGCGTATAATCATACTTATATTTGTGACATTCACGACACTTTTTGCTAAGCTTAACGTGAGTGTTACTTATCCATATATAGAACAACTCACAAAAGAAGTTGCACAAGATAAAGTAAAAATATCTCTTCTCTCTAGAGGAGATTGGGATCCACACTTTGTGGTACCCAAGCCTTCTTTAGTGGGTAAACTGAGAAATGCAGATCTACTTATTTTTAATGGTGCGTCTCTTGAGATTGGATGGCTACCACCCCTTATGAAGAGTTCTAACAATGCAAAGATTCAAAAAGGTACAGATGGTTATATAGATCTGAGTGAATATATCAAACTTCAAGATATCCCTAAAAGTGTTGATCGTTCAATGGGACATGTGCATGAAGAGGGTAACCCTCACTATGCATTAGACCCTCATAATATGATACCTCTTGCAGAGGTGATTATGTTGACACTCTCTTTACATGATGACAAGAACTATGACTTTTATAAGAAAAATTTTGAAAACTTTAAAAGAAAATGGATAAAAAAGCTAAACCAGTATGATGCAAAAATGAAAAAGTGTAGAGGAATGAAAGTAGTGCAGTACCATGAGCTCTTTAACTATTTTTTAAAACATTACGGTATTGAGTCCATCGATAATCTTGAACCTATTCCTGGGATTAAACCCAATTCAAAACATGCTTTAAAATTGATAAGTCAGATAAAAGATCAAGATGTTAAACTCATTCTTCAAGACGTTTATCATGAACATAAGACAGCAAAATTCATAGCACAAAAAACAGGTGCAAAAGTAGTTGAGATCCCACATGATGTAGGTGCTGTGAAAGGTACTGAAACGCTTGAACGTTTCTTTGACACCATAGTAGGAAGAGTATGCCAATAATTGAACTACTTTGGCCAGCTTTGGTACTGGTGACGCTTTTAGTTTTTATACATGTGATCTTTGGACTAGAGATCATTAAAAGAGGCGTGATCTTTACTGATCTGGCTATTGGTCAAATGGCTGCAGTTGGTTTGGCTGTAAGTATAGGATTTCTAGATGGAGAGTATCAGCTGTTATTGACATTGGCATTCGCTCTCCTTGGTGCATTGTTGATAACTTATGCTACGCGCCATCTTGAACATATAGAAGCCTTTATAGGGATGCTCTATGCTTTAGGAGCATCCAGTATTATGCTTCTTTTAGCAAGTAGTGCACAAGGTACTGAACTATTTCAAAAGTTAAGTGCGGCAGATATACTGTTTACTACTCCTGAAGAGATAGTGCCTTCGGCTATTTTATATATATTAGTCGCAGGCGTGATGTTTTTGGTTTATCCAAAGACCTCAGGGCTTACACGTGAACTTACATTTTTTGGGATGTTGGCACTAGTGGTTACTTCATCTGTGCAACTTGCAGGAGTATTGGTGGTATTTGTACTCTTGGTAGCACCTGCTTTTATCGCATTGTCCCAAACACGCTTTAAGCCGCTATATTTTGCATGGGGACTGGGATTATTATTGTCAGGAGTGGCTTTGATCGCCTCATATCAGTTTGATCTACCTACTGGTTATAGCATCATTTTCTTCCAGGGTTTAGCCGTTATACTCTCGGCATTCTTTTTGCACAAAAAACAATAAAGTAACTCTTTTTAGATACAATACAAAAAAATATATTTAGATGGAAACTACTATGAATAATGCCGATAAATTAAAAAACCTTTTGGAGTTAGAGATCATTCCAGATCTTGAAGTAGCGATCGATGAACTTTTTGCAGCGATAGACAAAAGTAAGAATGCTTCTAAAGAGCAAAAAGATGATCTTGAAGAGATGCGTGAGATGCGTACAGAATGTTTTGCAATAATTGAAGAGCTTGGACGTAATGAACTTGAAGAAGATGAGATCGAAGAGCTTTTGTCTGAACTTGTTGATATGAAAACAGAAGAGTAGTATTCTTTTCTCTTTATTTTAAGATAAGTTAAGGCTATTCTTAGGATATTTATATTATATTCCGCTATCAACCTCTCGGGGTGCTTCATTTTTAAGATGTAGCTGAGATAGCAGTAGATTGCTTGACCCGTTGAACTTGAACTGGATAATACCAGCGTAGGGAAGAGTAGTGTGCTAAATTAAAATGGTCATTCATTTTTATAATTTTATACCTCCTTTTTCCTTTTTTAATATTTTAAGGAAACAACACAATGAAATCAAATCTTTTAAGAGTATCAGTTATCGCGTCATATGCTTTACTGGCAACATCTGCATTTGCAGAAGAAACAACGCTTGACCCTATCGTCGTAAGTTCAGACTTTAGAGAAAAAGCACTTTCACAATCAACGAACAGTATGGCTGTCATTGGTGAATCTGAGTTATACGATAAATCATCTTTGGCTTTTGAAGAGACCATCGGACAGGTACCAAACGTAAACTTTACATCAGGGGCATCACGTGCTCACCATATACAGATACGTGGTGTAGGTGAAAGATCACAATTTACCACGCCTATCAACCCTTCTGTAGGGATCATCATCGATGGTATAGACTTTTCACAAAGTGCACTGGGTGTAACACTGTTTGATGTAAAACAGATAGAAGTTCTAAGAGGTCCACAGGGAACTACATTTGGATCAAACGGTATGGCCGGTGTGATCAACATGCAGAGCAATGAACCAACTAAAGAGACAACAGGTCATATAGAAGCTACAGTAGGCGATTACAATACAAAAGCTTTTGGTGCAGCCGTAGGTGGAACACTTATAGAAGATACGCTTTTAGGTAGAGTATCAGTCTATAAGAACAGCAGTGACGGTTATATGGAGAACTCTTTTTTAAATCGTGAAGATACACAAAATATAGATGAACTCACTGCTAAAGCACAACTACGCTGGTTCGCATCAGAAAATCACACGATCGATCTTAATTATATCTATCTTGATATAGATAACGGATATGATGCATTTACATTTGATAATTCAAGAACATCTCACGCAGATGAACCTGGAAAAGATACACAAAAAACTAATGCATTTGCATTAAAGTCAACGTATCAGGTAAATCCAAAAATGCACTTGATCTCTACACTTAGCCATAGCTCTTCTGATCTGGAATACTCTTATGATGAGGATTGGTCTTATGTAGGTGAATTTGATGAGTCTCTTTACCCATACAGTTCTTTTGATCAGTATTTAAGAGATAGAAAGCAGACAGATATAGATGTAAGACTTGTCTCAGATGTAGATGGCCGTATCTTTGATGGCGCATCAGACTGGACGATCGGTGCTTACTACAAAGACTTTTCTGAAGATATGACTAGAAACTATACATATCTTGATGCACCATTTGGAAGTGAATATGAGGCAAAAAGTGCAGCTATATACGGTCAGTTAGATACTGCTCTAAACCAGGAACTAACTTTGGTTACAGGGTTAAGAGTAGAAGATTGGGACGCTGAATACAGTGATACTGACGGTGCTGTTATCGATACGGATGAAGTATTGGTCGGTGGTAAGTTAGGATTAAATTATCAGGAAGCACCTAACCGTTTATATTATGCAACATTATCAAAAGGGTATAAACCAGGTGGTGTGAATGCAGACAGTTTCTTACCTGATAATGCAAGAGATTATGAAACTGAAACACTCTGGAACTTGGACCTTGGCCTGAATTCAAGTCACTATGAGAACAAACTTACTAGCAGATTGAACCTTTTTTATGGAAAAAGAAAAGATCAACAGGTTAAAAGTTCTGTAGTGATACCACGTGCGGATGGAAGTACACAGTTTGTGGATTATCTTGCAAATGCTGCAGAAGGTACTTACTATGGTCTAGAATCAGAACTTCACTACTACCCGACAGATAGTTTACATATCTATTCTAACATTGGTCTACTTGAAGCAACGTTTGATGAGTATGAAGATCCAAACCCGACATCAGAAGATGTAGAGGGAAGAACACCTGCACAGTCACCAAAATATCAATATAACGTAGGGTTTGACTATATGATTGCTGGCTCTTGGATATTTAAAGCAAATGTTGAAGGTAAAGGGTCTTACTACTTCTCAAACAGACATAATGAAAAGGCAGATTCGTATGCACTTGTTAACTCTAGTTTAGAATACACAAATGGTAACTGGGGTGCTTCACTATGGGTTAGAAATATTGGAGATACAAAGTATCAGGTAAGAGGATTTGGATCGTTTGGAAATAACCCTGGAAATGGCTATACTACAGAACTATACACACAACAAGGTGCACCGAGAACTGCAGGTTTAACTGTAACTTACGACTTTTAAAAGGAAGTACTATGGAAATTTCAGTAGATATCAGTATGTATCCACTTGCAATAAAAGGTTATGAAGAAGAAATAACCACTTTCATAGAACGACTCAAAACTGAGCCTTCTGTGAAAGTTATATGTAACGAACTAAGTACACAACTTCATGGAGACTATAAAACCATTATGGGTTTGCTTGAAGAAGAGATGTTTACTGTGTTCACAAATCTTCCTCACTCTGTTATGGTTCTTAAGTTTATAGGAAATAACAGAGAAGGAATTTTTTAAAATGACTTTCTCCCCACAGAGTATACTTGATTCGTTTTATGCGATGCCAATGTGGGAAGTCATCGCAGTTGTCTTTGGTATCGCCTATGTACTATTGGCTGCTAAAGAGTCTTTATGGACATGGTTGTTTGCCTTTATAGGTACACTTATTTATACTATATTATTTTGGCAGAGTGCACTGCTTTCTTCTTCACTTCTTAACTTTTATTATATGGGTATGGCGATCTACGGTTTTATATTGTGGCGTAGTGGTGGTAAACATGGTGAAGAACTTGAGATCACGCAGTGGTCAGTGAAAAAAAATATATTACTGATTAGCTCAGGACTCATCATCGCAACAATCATCGGATATCTATCCGACACTTATACTGATGCACAATTTGCTTACCTCGATACTTTTGTGATGGTTTTCTCTGTAATTGCTACCTGGATGTTGGCAAACAAAATACTTGAAAACTGGATTTACTGGATAGTAGTTGACTCAGTTGCAGTAGTGCTCTATTGGCAATCTGGATATATAGCAACGATTGTTTTGTTTGCACTTTATGTAGTCTTGGCATTTTATGGATATGTATCTTGGCGTAAGGCATATCGTGAAGCCTGATCTCTCAAAGTATCCATACTTTTACGGTCCCATATCCAACTTTTCTCCACTCCCAACCCAAGGTTTTTGTAATACGAACTACTCGTTCAGAATGGATGGTACTATCTATCTGCTTAGAAAATTTAAAGACCAAAGTATAGATAGAACATTTGAGTTTAAAGTTCAAAATCTTGCCTATGCACAAGCAATAGCTGCAAAAGCCATACTTCTAGATGAAGAAAAGGGTTTAATGATATGTGAATATCTGGAAGGACATCATAAGAATGTCCTAACTCAAGATGATCTTCAACAATTAGCAAACCTTTTAGACCAATTACACTCTATACAGATAGACGCAGAAGCATTAGAACTGAAAGACCAGTTTCACACCTACTCTCCAGAAATAAGAGAAGCATTTGATATCATAGATGATCATCAGGTTGAAAATGTATTGTGTCATAATGACCTCAATCCTAAAAATATACTTTTTTCAGAAAGTGTCAAATTGATAGATTGGGAATATGCTGCGGTTAACGACAAATATTTTGATCTGGCAGCAGTAAGTGTAGAATTTAAGCTATCTATTCAAGAAGAACAATATTTTTTACAAAGCTATTTTAAATCTAATGAAATGATCTCTATAGAAAAATTAAATGCTTATAAAATCATATATAGTGAATTGTGTAAACAATGGTTTGAAGAGCACAGAGTAAAATAGTCCATTTAATATTCCTTTAAGTCAAATTATCTTATATTCCCATATCAACCTCTCGGGGCGCTAATATCTTTTTGAAGGATATATGCTGAGATAGCTTAAAAGAGCTAGTCCCGTTGAACTTGAACTGGTTAAGACCAGCGTAAGGAAGAGACTGTATTTGCTCCATAAGCAGATAATTATAATACTTTTAGATGTTATAGTTATCTGCTTATTTTTCTATCTACACTTCTCTCTTTTCGTATTTTAATATTAGAAAGAGATAACATGACAAAACCATTTAAAGATACATTAACAACCTCAAACGATGAACTTACAAGAGAACCATTTCCAGCCTCACAAAAGGTTTACTTAGAAGGTGAAATACACAAAGACATTCGTGTCCCAGTAAGAGAGATAACACTGGGAGATGAGTCTAAACTTAGAGTTTATGATACTTCTGGTCCATACACTGATCCTACAGTTGATATCGATGTAGGCGAGGGGATCCCTGCTATTCGTAAAGAGTGGATAGTCGGACGTGGTGATGTGGAAGAGTATAAAGGGCGCATCATGGCACCTGTTGATAATGGATACTCTACAGATGAACAACTGGACTTTGTAACAGCAGGTGCTAAAGGTTTGGTACGTACTCCACTACGTGCCAAAAAGGGCAAGAATGTTTCTCAACTTTGGTATGCACGACAAGGTATTATTACCCCAGAGATGGAGTTCATCGCTTTACGTGAAAATCAAGATGCACAAATGAGTGCTGATTATCTTCAGGATGAAGAGAGAGAAGAAAGACTCAAAGGTGAAAGTTTTGGTGCGAATCTTCCTGAAAAGATCACGGCTGAATTTGTAAGACAAGAAGTTGCAGCAGGACGTGCAGTTATCCCATGTAACATTAACCACCCAGAAGTTGAGCCTATGATCATCGGACGTAACTTCCTTGTAAAAGTAAATGCAAACATTGGTAATTCTGCAACAACTTCAAGTATCGCTGAAGAAGTGGAGAAGATGGTATGGTCGACACGTTGGGGTGCAGATACGGTGATGGACCTTTCAACAGGTAAAAACATCCATACTACACGTGACTGGATCTTGAGAAACTCTCCAACACCTATTGGAACTGTACCTATCTACCAAGCACTTGAAAAAGTAAACGGTATTGCTGAAGATCTTACGTGGGAAGTATTTAGAGATACTCTCATTGAGCAAGCAGAGCAGGGTGTGGATTATTTTACGATACATGCAGGGCTTCTTCTTCACCATGTACCGATGACCACTAAACGTGTTACAGGCATCGTTTCACGTGGTGGAGCGATCATGGCAAAGTGGATGATACATCATCACCAAGAGAACTTCCTTAATACCCACTTTGAAGATATTTGTGAGATCATGAAGGCTTACGATGTGACATTCTCACTTGGTGATGGGTTACGTCCAGGAAGCGGTGCAGATGCCAATGATGAAGCACAGTTCGCAGAGCTTAAGGAACTAGGACGTCTGACTAAAATTGCTTGGAAACATGATGTTCAAACGATCATCGAAGGTCCAGGACATGTACCGATGCATATGATCAAAGACAATATGGATAAGCAGTTGGAGTGGTGCCATGAAGCGCCATTCTATACACTTGGGCCGTTAACGACAGATATTGCTCCGGGCTATGACCACTTTACATCAGGTATTGGTGCAGCAATGATAGGCTGGTACGGTTGTGCGATGCTTTGTTATGTCACACCTAAAGAGCATCTTGGACTTCCAGATAGAGAAGATGTAAAAGAAGGACTTATCACCTATAAAATTGCAGCACATGCTGCTGATGTAGCTAAAGGTCATCCAGGTGCCAGAGCCAGAGACGATGCGATGAGTAAAGCGCGTTTTGAGTTTAGATGGGTAGATCAGTTCAACATCGGCCTTGATCCTGAAAGAGCACGTGAATATCATGATGAGACACTTCCTATGGAAGCAGCTAAAGTAGCACATTTCTGTTCGATGTGTGGACCAAAATTCTGTTCTATGAAGATCTCTGCTGATGTAAGAGAGTATGCTGATTCTTTGGGGACAGATGTAGAAACGGCTAAACAACATGGGATGGATGATATGTCTATGAAGTTCCAGGAGCTTGGATCTGAAGTTTATGTGGAAGAAGCAAAACTTCAAAATTAATTTATTTTTTCAGGCTTCCTTTTAGCTTGATTGTGGTGGTGTTTCTCTTTTCATTTTTTTAGAAAAAACGAAACAAAAAATCGTCTCTGTTCTCGAAACGCTTTGCTTTCAAGGTCGTTCACAGAGACAGGCACGCTTTGCGTGATTAATGGGAAAGGATTACATTATGCATATTGGAATTGCAGGTGTAGGATTAGTAGGTAGGGTGCTTGCACTTAATTTACTTAGTAAAGGTCATACACTCACTCTCTTCGATGAAGACAGTGCATATGGTGACAATGCAGCGGGTATGACGGCAGCAGGTATGTTAGCTGTATTTGCTGAGTTAGAGAGTGCAGAATCTGTTATTTTTGATCATGGACAACGTTCGATATCTTTATGGCCAGATCTTTTAGAACAGATCGGCATTGCTGATGCGTATCAGCAAGAGGGGAGCATCATTACTGCACATCCTCAAGATTATAGTGAGTTGGAACATTTTATAGATACACTCAAATCAAAAGTAGAAGAAGCCTCAGAGATAGAGCTTTTAGACAAAACAGGTATCACAACACTTGAGCCTGACTTGGAGCAACACAGTAAAGCCTTTTATATTCCACACGAGGGACAGGTAGATGCTCAACGGTTTATGAAGACTTCAAGTGATTACCTTTTGTCTCATCCCAATGTGAACTGGCATCAAGAGACGAAGATCGATGAGGTGCTAGAAGGGACTGTAAGCTATGTGGAAAAAGTAGAAAAGTTTGACTGGGTTTTTGATGCACGCGGTTTAGGTGCACAAGAACAAGTAGAAGATCTGCGTGGTGTAAGAGGTGAAGTCTTTTGGCTTGATGCCCCTGAAGTGAACATCAGTAGGCCAACACGTATGCTTCATCCGCGTTATAAGATTTACATTGTTCCGCGTCCTAATAACAGGTATATTATCGGTGCAACTGAGATAGAGAGTGAAGATAAAAGTCCCATGTCTGTACGTTCATCCTTGGAGCTGTTATCGGCAGTTTACAGTATGCATACAGGCTTTGCAGAAGCTAGGATAGTCAATATGGTCACCAATTGCCGACCATCCTTAAAAGACAATTTACCAGCTATTGTGCAGGGTGAAAAAATGACACGTATAAATGGTTTATATAGACATGGATATCTATTGGCACCAGCAGTGGTAGAACAAGCATTAAATGAAGGAGTTTATAAATGATAGAAGTTATAGTCAATGGGATGAGAAAAACTGTAAGCAAAGAGATGAATGTTCATGAGATCATAAAGGAGCTTGACTATACACAAGAGGGTTTTGCTTTGGCATTGAATGGTACATTTGTTGCTATAGCTACCTATGAAACAACGATAATCCGTGATAATGACAGTATAGAGATACTCGCTCCTGTACAAGGTGGTTAATATGACAAAGCATATCGCACAAGAACATGATAGCTGGGAAATTGGTGGAAAAATATTAAGTTCCAGACTATTGATAGGTTCTGCACTCTACCCAAGTCCGGCTAACATGGAAGATGCCATTAAGATATCTGGTTCTCAGATAGTCACGGTGGCACTTCGCCGTCAGGCAGCAGGTGAGGGTGGTGGAAATCAGTTTTGGGATATTATCAAATCTATGGGGATTGATGTATTACCAAATACAGCAGGGTCTCATTCAGCAAAGGAGGCCATCACCACAGCACAGATGGCTAGAGAGGTCTTTGGAACAAATTGGATAAAACTGGAAGTCATAGGTGATCAGTATAATTTACAGCCTGACCCTTTTGAAACAGTCAAAGCGGCAGAGATCCTCATAAAAGAGGGATTTGAAGTTTTTCCATATACAACGGATGACCTGGTAGTGGCTAAACGTTTAGCTGATGTAGGCTGTAAGATACTCATGCCCTGGGGGTCTCCTATTGGTTCAGGAAGAGGTTTAATGAACCCTTCAAATTTAACTGCCATTCGGAAACAGTTTCCCGAACTAAAACTTATAGTAGATGCAGGTATAGGAAAACCTTCAGATGCAACAAAAGCTATGGAACTTGGATATGATGGTGTGTTACTGAATTCAGCCATAGCCTTAGCACAAGACCCAGTAAAAATGGCAGCAGCATTCAAATATGCAGTGGAAGCAGGAAGATTAGGGTATGAGTCGGGGACCATGCAAGAAAGAGAATTTGCTTCTCCTTCAACACCTACGGTGGGAACACCTTTTTGGCATCAGTTTAAGTAGTACTATTCTACAGTTACAGATTTTGCCAAGTTTCTTGGCATATCCACGTCATTCCCAAGTCTTACAGAGATCTCAAGTGCAAGTAACTGAGTGACAACCATCATTTCAAAAAACTCTACCATAGGATGAGAGCTGTATTTTGTCTGGATAAAATCATCTGCCAGTTCAAATGGTTCTGGAGATATGGCACATATGGTTGCATCTCTGGCACTTAGTTCCTCAACATTTGATTTGATCTTGTCATAATGCATCGTTTTTGGCATAAGTGCAATGGTGAAGAGTTCAGAATCTGCTAAGGCAATTGGCCCATGTTTCATCTCACCTGCAGGGTAACCCTCAGCATGCATATAACTTATCTCTTTCAGTTTTAAAGCACCTTCTAAAGCCAAAGGATAGAAGATGTCTCTACCTATGAAGAAAAAACCATGTCCATGCAGGTAACGTTTAGAAAGTCTGTGTAGTTTCTCATGTAGTTGGTCTGTTACGATGAGTGCTTTAGGAATATGGAGTATGGCATCTATTTCTGTTTTGAGTACATCTTCTGATATGGTATCTTTATCTTGACCCATATAGAGAGCTAGCATCCACAGCACCATTGTCTGTGTGGCAAATGCTTTGGTACTTGCTACACCTTTTTCTATGCCGGCTCTAGTCAAGATGGCAGCATCACTCTCTCTGACAATGGATGAATTATCAACATTACAGATACTGAGACTTTTGAGTCCTGCTCTTTTTGCCATTTTAAGTGCTTCAAGTGTATCAGCAGTTTCTCCACTTTGAGAAATGGTAATGAAGAGCGTATCTTTGGAAAGTAGAGGTTCTTTGTATCTAAACTCTGAAGCGATCTCTATATCACATCTTACTTTGGCTAATCGTTCAAAAAGGTAGGCAGAAGTAAGTGCAGAGTGGTAAGAAGTACCACAGGCACAGATCTTGATAGCAGAGATACCCTCAAAGAAGTTTTCATCAAATTCATCCAAATCTATAGACTCATCTAAAACACGCCCCATCATTGTCTCACCCATTACACGGCTTTGTTCATAGATCTCTTTTTCCATGAAAAACCGGTAGCCGTCTTTTTGGGCTAATGCCTTATCTGCAGTAAGTGCTTGTTTACTAATTGTACGATCACCTTCAGCATTAAAGAGTTTTACTTCTCCTTCTTTAGAATAACCATACTCTCCATCTTCAAGATAATACACTTCAGTTGCTTTTCCGATGATAGGTGTATCCGAAGAAGCAAAGTAGACATCATCACCATTAAACCCTATAAGCATCGGAGAGCCGTTTTTGGCAAAATAGATCGTATCTGGATCAGCTTCTGTGATAAGAAGAGTTGCATAAGCACCTTCAAGTCTTTGTATCGTCTGTTCAAAAGCAGTAAAGACAGATGATGCATTGTGGTTGTATTTTTCAAAAATATGTACGATCGTCTCTGTATCTGTTTGAGATAAAAAGTTAACACCCTCTGCTTGAAGTTCACTTTTAAGTTCCTGATAGTTCTCGATGATACCGTTATGTACCACATAAGAGTATGCACCTAAGTGAGGGTGTGCATTGAGTTCTGTAGGTTTTCCGTGTGTTGCCCAGCGTGTATGACCTATAGAGATACCAAACCCTTCTGTGTGGTATGACTTGGTCTTCTCTCTTAGGTTCTCAAGTTTTCCTATGGCTTTGAAGTTATTAAGTTTATCTCCCTCAATAACAGCAATACCTGCTGAGTCATAGCCACGGTATTCCAACTCTTGTAAACCATCTAAGAGTATCTCTTTTTTTTCATTTCTTCCTAAGTAACCGACGATTCCACACATATTAGTTCTTTCCTGTAAGTTTATCTATTATAAGTTCTGTATTATGACAAAAGTTTCCATTCTTCTCGATGAGAAAGATATCACGCACAGAATTTTTAAGTGTATGTATTTTAGCTGATTCGATGTCAATACCCATTTCATCAAAAAGATTAATAATATAGGCTAAGAGACCTTTCTGATTCGCTGTATTAAGACGCATCATGGCATAGCTTTGTGAATGTTCACAATCTATCTCAATCTCTTTTTTGTGTATCACAGGTATATGTAGTTTACTTTTTTTACGGTCATCAAATGAATTATGAAGAATCTCTTCAATCAGAGGAATGTCTTCTTCATTTACATTGGTTGAAAAATCAATTTTAAAATATTTAAGTCCAGAAAAAAGTTTACATATATCCATATTGACCACATCAAGTGTATTGAGCTTAGATAAAAAATAGCCTATATTAAAAGATGTTTCACGAAAGATATCAATCGTCAAATACTCTTTATTGCTGATAATATATTCATATGACTTCGTCTCAAACCCTTTTTTTGCAATGGCAACAATCCTATCAGGTTTGTAACGTAAAAAAAGTAGATTGGATGGAATCTGTAAGATCTTTTTCTGCTTTATATTACTCAGTGCAAGAAAATCAGGATGTTTTTTAAGTGTTTGTTCTTTTTTGATACGTTTAGCAGCTTCGTCGATCATAACGGTACGACTGAGTGCTTCGCTGGAACGCATATACAGTGTCTTTATAAGCCTGGCATTAAAGGAATTATATGTGCCTGCTCCTACACCGTTCAAGTCAGCATAGGTGAGAACATAGATCATATCTAACAATTTTTGCGTTTTAAACCGTGCAGCAAATGCTAAAATAACTTTTTCACTATAGAGATCTTCTCTCTGTGCAACATTGGACATAAGTGTATGATAAAGTATAAGTGTTTCTCCCATTTTGATCAGTTCAGAGTCTGTCTGTAGTTTTTGAGCAAAAATTTTAAAGAGAGATGCACCTACAAGATGATGGTCACGTTTACGTCCTTTTCCTGCATCATGTAAAAACGTTACAAGTTTGAGCATTGCTTTTTCATGTGGATCCAATGACATAAAAAGATTTTGTATAAAAGGATCTTCTATATGTTCTAAGTGATAGACACATTTCATAGAATGTATATCTACAGCATATTGATGGTAGCCGTCAAATTGAGGTAAGTCTACAGCTTTCCTGATAGAAGGGATAACGTATTTCAAAAGTCTTGCAAATGAAAGTGAACTAAGTATATAGTAAGTGTATGGCTGATAAAAAAAGTTTGCAATTATTTTATAAAGTGATTTATCAGGACGGTCTGGTCTATCTGCACTCAAAAGTTGTTGTATGAATGACGAGTGCGCATAAAAAGGATTTTTGGCATGATCATTTAACTCGCCCAGAAGTGTATTAAAATCTTGTGTTTTAGAGTAGACAAAATTCTTTTTGGGATCGGGTATGATATATTCTTCTGTAAGTTTATCTAACCAAATGGTGCTGTAAAGTCTGATAACTTTCAAGCTCTCAGTGACTTTTTTGGCAAATTTCATATGTCCCTGCGGGCTATCATCATATCCAAGCAATCTTGCAATACTTGGGATGAGGTCCAGTCGCAGTTTATCTTCTTTTTTAGATGTTGCCAAATGTAGAGCAGAACGTACACGAAAGAGAAACTCCAAAGCAATCCTAAAAGAACGATACTCTTTTTCATCGACGATATGAGAAGGTAAATTATTGATAGTGTTGACATTATAGAAAACTTTACCTATCCAAAAAACGAGATTGGCATCACGAAAACCACCTACACCTTCTTTAAGGTTTGGCTCCATCGTAAGTGGGAATTTAATATGTTTTGTCTTCTGTTCTTCTAGTTTTTGCTCTATGAACTCTTTTATATTGTCACGACGTATTTTAGTAATGGCATTTTGTGTATCTGTCCAAATAAAATGTGAACCTTCTATAAAACGTGATTCAATGAGTGCTGTTTTGATGGTTATGTCTGTTTGGGAAACATCGTATAACTCTTCAATCGTATGGACACGATGACCCAGCTTCAAACCTGTATCCCAAAGAATATAGAGCATTTTTTCTATCATCTCTTTTGTGTTATAGCCAGGGATATCTCTATAGACTATCATTAAGTCGATGTCTGAATGCACACAAAGCTGTTCTCTCCCGTAAGATCCAAGTGCAACAAGTCCTAGTGGGATAGAATTTTTCATAGGAAGATAATCTCCGAACATATTTCGGGTAGCAACTTTATAGACAAGTTTTAAGATACTGTCTATCTTTTTGGTATGTTTGACAAGAAAATCTTTACCACCGGAAGTAGTAAAAGTCTCTTCAAGAGTGTCAAAATAGAGCTTAATATCTTTTTTCAGTACTTTAGCGATCTCAAAATCTGCTGCATTATTATAAAGTAACTCTTCTATTTGGGCTTTGACTGTATCCAATATACTCTCCGTAATATTATATTGGTATAATACCCAAAAATAACTATGGATGTACTCAAAATGGACTTGATACAAAAAGTACGTAACAAAGAGAGACTCACCCAAGAAGAGGGTGAAGCACTATATGATCTGGATCTTTATACACTCGGTGAACTTGCAGATGAGATCCGTAGAGAGAAATATGGTAATAAAAGTTACTTTAATATAAATAGACATATAAACCCTACCAATGTGTGTGCAGATATTTGTAAGTTCTGTGCTTACTCTGCAAGTAGAAAAAACCCAAATCAATACACTATGAGCCACGAAGAGATATTAGAGATTGTAGATAATTCTGTAAAAAATGGTGCAAAAGAGATGCATCTCGTCTCTGCACATAATCCCAATGATGGTGTCGAATGGTATATGGGAGCATTTAGAAAGATAAAGTCTAAATATCCTGATCTCCATGTTAAAGCTATGACTGCAGCAGAAGTGGATTTTTTAACAAGAGAGTATGGACTGAGTTATGATGAAGTACTTGACTTAATGATTGAGTCCGGAGTTGACTCTATGCCAGGTGGAGGTGCAGAGATCTTTGATGAGGAAGTACGTGAGTATCTTTGTAAAGGAAAAGTAACATCCCAGCAGTGGTTGGATATACATAAAAAATGGCATGAAAGAGGAAGAGAATCGAATGCAACAATGCTCTTTGGACATGTAGAATCAAGAGCAAACCGTATAGACCATATGATAAGACTGCGTGACCTGCAAGATAAAACAGGCGGATTTAATGCTTTTATTCCTTTAGTTTATCAAAGAGACAATAACTTTTTGAAAGTTAAAGAGTTTCCTACAGGACAAGAGATACTCAAAACGTATGCCATCAGCCGTATACTTTTAGACAATATTCCACATATTAAAGCGTATTGGGTGACAGCATCTGTTAATCTGGCGCTTATCGCACAGGAGTTTGGGTGTGATGACTTAGATGGTACCATTGAAAAAGAATCCATCCAGTCAGCTGCAGGTGCAGCAAGTGCCCATGGTATGAATTTGGATGATTTTACAGCACTCATTAAAAATGCCGGATATACACCAGTAGAACGTGACTCTTTATATAATGAATTGAAAGTATATGATTAGAACATATTACGCTTATAACGAATTTAGGGATGATCTAAGATCATTGACTCAAAAAATAGATCAACCTTTTGATGCTATATTGGGTATTGCAAGAGGTGGCCTGTCAATGGCACAACTGCTTGGGGAATATTATGATATACGTAAAGTGTATGCCATCAATACGATAGGGTATGATGATACTAAGAAAAACGACTCCATTGAAGTGTTCAATATACCTGATCTTAAATCTGCAGGATCCGTATTGATAGTAGATGATATTGTAGACTCAGGTGATACTCTAGTGGAAGTATTGGCTGTTTTAAATGATATGTACCCAGATATCACCTTTCATACAGCCTCACTTTTTTATAAAAAAACTGCTAAAATAACACCAACATGGTATGTAAAAGAGCCAAAGGGATGGATAGATTTCTTTTGGACAGTTGATTTAAGGGACTAAAAATATGGTATTAATGATAGATAACTATGATAGCTTTACTTACAATGTTGTGCAGTATTGTAGAGAACTTGGAGCGGATCTAAAGATCATTCGTAATGATGAACTCACGATCGATGAGATCAAAGCGCTTAACCCTGAAAAGATCATTCTCTCTCCAGGACCTTCTACTCCAGATGATGCCGGGGTTACACTGGATGTAATCAAAGAGTTTGCAGATACCACACCTATTTTTGGTATCTGTTTGGGGCATCAGAGTATCGCACAGGCATTTGGTGGAGATGTCATAAGAGCTAAACATATGATGCACGGAAAAACATCTCAAGTTGAAGTAGATTGTGAAACACCGATCTTTAAAGGTCTTCCTGAAGAGTTCAGAGCAACACGTTACCACTCTTTAACAGTAAAAAAAGAGACACTCCCAGAGTGTATTATTGCAACATCTCATGCTAAAGATGATGATGAGATCATGTCTTTGCAGATCAAAGATAAACCGATCTATGGTGTACAGTTTCACCCAGAGTCCATTATGTCTGAACATGGACATGAAATGTTAGATAACTTTTTAAAACTATAATATGAAAAAACAGCACCTCATTATTGCAAGTCTAATTTATGTGTGTGTTGTTTTTTATTTAGCGATTATAACTCCCATAGGCCCGCATGAGGCAAAAACATTTTACACTTCTACTGATGTTGCATCCACGCTAATGCATTGGGGAGATGCACTGCTTGGTGGATTTATTGGTATCAGGATATTTTTTATATTTTTAGGGTTTTTGACCATTATACTTTTTTATGAGTTGAGTAGGCGTTATTTTGCTATGCGCTCAGACGCATATCTTGCTACGATCCTTTTTATGTTTTTACCAGGGATCATTACTGTAACCACGCTTGTTAATGTGGCTATTTTGGTGTTACCATTAGTACTCTTTTTTGTATTAATGTATGAGAGACAGAGTTACTGGTCTTTACCTTTTGTAATGTTAGCACTCTTTTTTATACATGAATCTTCCATTATATTTTTTATAGCACTTCTTTTCTATGCACTTGTACATAAAGATAAAAAGTTGAGTATTTTATCAGCTGCTTTTCTATTGGCATTCATTTATTTGGCGAAAGGAATAGAGATTGGAGGAAGTCCTTCGGGACATTTTGCAGAAATTTTTGGACTCTATGCCACGGTATTCTCACCACTACTTTTTTTATACTTTTTTTACGCAATGTATCGTATTTTATTGCGGGAAGAGAAAACGCTTTTATGGTATATTTCTTTTACGGCTTTAGCCTTCTCTTTGCTGTTATCTATCAGGCAGAGGGTATATATCACAGATTTTGCACCTTATGTGATGATATCGATGGTGCTTATGCTGGATGTATTTAACAATAGTGTTAGAGTAAGATTACCAGAGTTTCAAAAACATTATATGAAAGGCTTTTATGTTGTGGTTTTTGTTTTACTTATAAGTGACCTGCTTATCGTATCACATAAGTTAAGTTATGAACTCATGGAAAACCCTGACAAACATTTTGCAAGTCGTATCTATAAGCCATACTATTTGGCACAAAGTTTAAAAAAAGAGGGTAAAGAGTGTTTCGATGCTTCCTCAAGACGTGAACGCTATCAATTACGATTTTATCAAATTCAATCTTGTGCTACTTTTTAGGACAAGACTCATTTAAAAGCCCAAAAAACTGTTACTAAAGTCCACAGTTGATTCTTTTTGCTTATCTTTTTAATCACTTAAACAAAAGTTAAAACTACTTAGTGCTAAACTGACAAGAACTAAATTAAAGGAGAACTCGATGGCTCAAAAGGCGATTAGAGAGTATGACGCAAAGTCAATTCTAGCAAAACATTGGGATAAGTATTTCCCAGATTTTACTTATGCATATGAAACTGTACTGGTTAAAAATGGACCAGAATTAAGAGAGGCCGCTATAGATCATCAGTGGTTAAATGAAAAAGCACTTGTAGCAAAACCAGATATGTTATTTGGTAAGCGTGGTAAAAACGGGTTGGTTCTTTTTAAAGATCAAAAACCTGGTGATGTTAAGCTTATTAAGGCGTCTGACTGGATTGATGAAAAATGTTCTACAGAACAATCTGTATACTTTTCATTTGATGATGACACACCAACAGGTGAGCCATCTAACGATATGCTAACACATTTCGTAGTCGAACCATTTACTCCTCACGCACAAGAAGAAGAGTATTATATCTCTGCTACATGTGTAGGTGATGATGATATGCTTTACATGTCTGCTGAAGGTGGAATGGAAGTTGAAGAGGGTTGGGAAGAAAAAGTGACAGAAGTTGCTTTCAAGATCACTGATACAGAAGAAGAGATTGCTAAGAAGATCAAAGCAAATGTTCCTGCTGATATTGCAAAAAAAGATAAAGCAAAATTCGCTGAATTTGCAATCGGGTTTTTTAGAGCGTACAGAGAATTAAACTTCGCATACCTTGAGATCAACCCGTTTGTAATGCAGGGTAACAAGATCGAACTTCTTGATATGGTTGCAAAATTAGATGATACTGCTGGATTCATGATGGTAGATCAGTGGGGTGATGTTGAATACCCAACTGCATTTGGTATGGAAGCAAAATCTCCTGAAGTTGAAGCTATTGAAGATGCAGATGCTAAAACGGGTGCTTCACTTAAACTTACATTACTTAAGCCAGAAGCTAGAATTTGGACAATGGTTGCCGGTGGTGGTGCTTCAGTTGTATATGCAGATACTATTGCTGATTTTGCCGGTATTGATGATCTTGCTAACTATGGTGAGTACTCAGGTGGACCAACAACAGGTGAGACTAAATTCTATGCAGAAACACTTCTTGATCTTATGACAAGAGAAAAAGATGCACAGGGTAGAGAAAAGATTCTAATCATCGGTGGTGCTATTGCCAACTTTACAGATGTTGCAAAAACATTTACAGGAATCATTCAAGCATTTGAAGAGTATCAAGACAAGATGAAAGAAATTGGAGTCAAGATCTACGTGAGACGTGGTGGACCAAACTATGAAAAAGGTCTTAAAGATATTAAAGAAGCTGCTGATAATATGGGTCTTTACATTGAAGTATATGGACCAGAGACACATGTTACAGACATCGTGCGTATGGCACTAGAAGCGTAGGGAGAGAAGAATGTCAAAATTATTTACTAAAGACACACAAGCAATTTTTTGGAACAACAATAAAACTGCTATCCAAAGAATGTTAGACTATGATTACACAATTAAAAGAGAAACACCATCAGTAGCAGCGATCGTTGCTCCTACTTCAAGTAACAAGTTTGATAAGTTTTTCTGGGGTGCTGATGAAGTTATGATCCCACTTTACAAAACAACTGCTGAAGCAAAAGCGGCGCATCCAGATGCTGAAGCACTTCTTAACTTTGCATCATTCAGAACTGCATATGATGTAACAATGGACGCACTAAATATAGGTGGATTCAAATCTATCATGATTACAGCTGAAGGTATCCCTGAAAGACTTGCTCGTGGTATGAATGAATTTGCTAGAGACAAAGGTGTAACAGTAATTGGACCAGCAACAGTTGGTGCTATCGCTCCAGGAGCATTTAAGATCGCAAATATTGGTGGTACTATTGATAACATCATCAACTCTAAATTACATAGAGCTGGTTCTTGTGGTCTTGTAACACGTTCAGGTGGTCTTTTCAATGAGCTTTCAAACATCATTTCTATTAATGCTGATGGTATTGCTGAGGGTGTAGCAATTGGTGGAGACAGATTCGTTGGATCTGTATTTATTGATAACCTTCTTAGAATGGAAGAGAACCCGGAAGTAAAATATATGATCCTTCTTGGGGAAGTTGGTGGTACTGAAGAGTACAAAGTGATTGAAGCTGTAAAATCAGGTAAGATCAAAAAACCTATCATCGCATGGTGTATCGGTACAATTGCAAAGTATTACGATTCAGGTGTACAATTCGGTCATGCAGGTGCTTCTGCAAATGCTGAATCTGAAACAGCTGAGTACAAAAACAATGCAATGGCTGAGGCAGGTATCCATGTACCGGCATCATTCAATGATCTTCCGGCAAAAATAAAAGAGGTATTTGAATCTCTTAATATCGCTGAGATCCCAGAACCAGAAATGAATGTGGTTAATAAAGTAAGAAGATCAAAAGAGTTTATCTGTACGATCTCTGATGATAGGGGTGAAGAAGCACATTACTGTGGTTACCCAATTTCATCTGTTGCAACACCAGAAACAGGATTTACAATCGGTGATGTTATGTCTATTCTTTGGTTTAAGAAAAGATACCCAAGATGGGCTGTTGATTTCTTAGAAACTGTACTTAAAACAGTTGCAGATCATGGACCGGCTGTATCAGGTGCGCACAATGCAAAAGTAACTGCTCGTGCAGGTAAAGATGTTATCTCTTCACTTATCGCAGGTCTTCTTACAATTGGACCAAGATTTGGTGGGGCGATCGATGGTGCTGCTCAGCACTTTAAATATGCTGATGACAATGATCTTTCACCAAAAGAGTTCTTATCACATATGAAGAAAGAAGGTATACCAATTCCAGGAATTGGACACAGAATTAAGTCACTTAAAAACCCTGACTTGAGAGTTACTGGTCTTATGAAGTATGCAGCAGAGAATTTCCCAGCTACACCACTTCTTGACTATGCAAGAACAGTAGAAGCATTGACTACATCTAAAAAAGAGAACCTTATTCTTAATGTTGATGGTACAATTGGTATTCTTATGGTAGATATGTGGAGAGCATTGGATTATACAGACGAAGAAATTAATGTCTTTATCGAAGCTGGTGCACTAAACGCATTCTTCATCTTGGGTAGAAGTATTGGTTTCATTGGTCACATTCTTGATGAAAAACGTCTTGCAATGCCTATGTATAGACATCCTATGGATGATATCCTATACGATGTACAAAAAGCGGAAGAACTCTAGTCTTTTTTACATTACAGGACACAACTTTTCAGTTGTGTCCACCTTTTCTATCTTCATTTACAAATCAAACAACTTCTTAGTATCTATACCTTTTATCTATTTTATAGAATAAATATAGAAATATACATTTCGTCATCATCTAAATAAGCCAATAAAACCGTATAAACAGTAATTTTTCTTTGTCTGATTTAGTATATAAATAAGTACAACAAAATTAAATAAATTACAATGATATCACTAGTACATTCTTCGAAGAAGTATAGCAAACTTTAAGCTAATTTTCTCTATATAATGTAAGCAAGAAAAGAATTTCAACAAATTTCCATAATTTCCCTAAAAACCCTTGACAATAAAGTTGGTCGGTGCTATAATACGCGTCCAACAACACATGGACCACTTACGAGTTGTAAGCGAGAGTGTTATTGAATGATCTTTGACAACCAAATATAAGTAAACAAATCAACGTCTATTTGAGTTTTAATTTTACCAATTTTTAAAAAATTGGGACAAAGAATTAAACTTAATTTAGAAATAAATAAGTGATTCTGACAAATGATTAAATTTGTCCATTTTTAATGGAGAGTTTGATCCTGGCTCAGAGTGAACGCTGGCGGCGTGCTTAACACATGCAAGTCGAACGAGAACGGGCCTAGCTTGCTAGGCTGTCAGCTAAGTGGCGGACGGGTGAGTAATGTATAGTTAATTTGCCCCTTAGAGAGGGATAACAGTTGGAAACGACTGCTAATACCTCAT